>JAGOEY010000229.1 GCA_017997515.1 Burkholderiaceae bacterium
GGCCACATCATGGACATCCTGCGCGGCAAAGCCACCGACAAGGTCAAACAGTTTGGCCACCAGAGTGTCAGCACCTTTGGAATCGGTACGGAGTTCAGCGAAGTGCAGTTGCGCGGCGTGTTGCGCCAGCTGATTGCCACCGGTGCTGTGGCGGTGGATGCGCAGGCTTACAACACACTGCAGCTCACCGACGGCTCCCGCGCCGTGTTGAAGGGCGAAACCAAGGTACAGCTGCGTGAATCCAGCGCGGGCCCGGCAGAGCGCGGCAAAACGCGGCGTGCGGCCAGCAACGCCAAACCCGCATCCCCCGTGGCCGCCACACTCGACGAGGCCGCACAGGCACGTTTTGCCGACCTGAAAGCCTGGCGTGCAGAAGTGGCCCGTGAACACAACCTGCCCGCCTACGTGATCTTCCACGACGCCACCCTGGCCGCCATTGCGGAACGAGCGCCCCGCACGCTCGACGACCTGCAAGGCATCAGCGGCATTGGCACCAAGAAGCTGGAGGCGTATGGGGCGGAGGTGCTGCGGGTGAGTGCCAGCGCGTAAAACGCTCAGTGCGCAGCTTTGAGCGGCTGCCGGGCCACAATGGCAACCATGCTCACCCTCCAACACATCCGCGACGCCGCCACCCGCCTGCAGGGGCAGGTGGCCAACACACCGTTCGTTGAATCCCGCACCTTGTCGGAGGTGACCGGTGCGCAGGTGTTCCTCAAGTTCGAGAACCTGCAGTTCACCGCATCTTTCAAGGAGCGTGGTGCCTGCAACAAACTCGCCCAGCTGAGCGCCGAGCAGCGCACCCGGGGTGTGGTGGCGATGAGTGCGGGCAACCACGCCCAGGGTGTGGCCTACCACGCACAACGGCTGGGGCTGCGCGCGGTGATCGTGATGCCCCGTTTCACGCCCGGCGTGAAGGTGGAGCGCACACGCGGGTTTGGGGCCGAGGTGGTGTTGCACGGCGACACGCTGGACGCAGCCCGCGCCCATGCGCTGGCGCTGGGCGAACAACAGCACCTGACCTTTGTGCACCCGTATGACGACGAGGCCATCGTGGCGGGCCAGGGCACGGTGGGGCTGGAGATGCTGGAGGCCGAGCCCGACCTGGACATGTTGGTGATTGCAGTGGGCGGCGGCGGGCTGATTGCAGGCATTGCCACCGCAGCGAAGGCGCTGCAGCCGGGCATCGAAATTGTTGGTGTGCAGACCACCCGGTTCCCCGCCATGTTCAACGCCATCAAGGGCACGCAGCATGTGCAGGGCACGTCAACAATAGCCGAAGGTATTGCTGTGGGCACACCGGGCCAGGTGACGCAGGCCATCATTGCCGACAAGGTGGACGACCTGGTGCTGGTGGACGAGGGCGACATCGAGCAGGCCATCGTGATGCTGCTGGAGATTGAAAAAACCCTGGTTGAAGGCGCAGGCGCCGCCGGGCTGGCCGCGCTGCTGAAAGACCCGGCCCGTTACGCAGGCAAGAAGGTGGGCCTGGTGCTGTGTGGCGGCAACATCGACCCGCTGCTGCTGGCCGCCATCATCGAACGTGGCATGGTGCGCTCCGGTCGGCTGGCGCGTATCCGTATCAGTGCACGCGACGTGCCCGGCGCACTGGCCCGTATCGTGACCACAGTGGCCGACGCGGGCGCGAACGTGGAAGAGGTGCACCACCAGCGCGCGTTCACCGCGCTGTCGGTGCAAAACGTCGAGATTGAGCTGGTGCTGCAGACGCGGGGCCCGGCGCACATCACCGAAGTGCTGCAGCGCCTGCGGGATGCAGGGCTGGAGGCTGCGGTGATCTGATTCACCCCACGGACCCCGTCACGCAGTTACCCAGTTAAAATCCGCGGCAATTCAAGCGATCCGAGAACCTTCAAGGAACCCACCATGTCCCAGCCCCACCACACCCCCGCCACACAAGACGGCCAGCCTGACTACACCCATGGCCACGCGCCCGACGCAGTGGAAAACATCGTGTCGTCCATGCCGATCGTGTTGCCCGTTGTGGGGGCGGTGCTGATGTTCCTGCTGGCGTTTATTGCCGTCACGATGGCCTGATTTTTAGACCAAATCAGCCTCTAGCGCCCATCGGACGGGCGCAAGCAGCTATCAAAATTGAAGTGCCGGTTGCGGTACATCGTCACAGGCCTTCGGGCCTGTTGTTGTTGGTGGGCCCGGTTCAGGGCCCATTTTTACGCATAACCCTATGCAAGTTTTGCATGAAATTACACCGTAACTGACAGACAAGACAGGCCCTGCTTCATAAAATTGCCATCCCGACCTGTTAGGCAAGGTGCACGCCGCACCACACCGCCCCGCAGGCAGGAAGCCGTTTTTTCAAAAGCAGCCCTGTGCACCTTGCGCAGAAGCCCCACCGCCCACGCCGCGCTGCATCCGCTCCTTTTGAAAAAACGTTTTCAACTTTGGAGCTTTACCGATGAACGCACCCGTGATGCAGGGCCTGAACCTGAACGCACCTGCCTATGTCAAACATGCCCGGCTGGTCGCCTGGGTCGCCGACATGGCTGTCCTGTGTAAACCCGACGCCATTTACTGGTGTGACGGCAGCGACGCCGAATACCAGCGCCTGTGCCAGCAGCTGGTCGATGCAGGCACCTTTAAAAAGCTCAACCCGGCCAAACGCCCCAACAGCTTCCTGGCGCAGAGCGACCCAAGCGACGTGGCCCGTGTGGAAGACCGCACCTACATCTGCTCCGAAAAGAAAGAAAACGCAGGCCCCACCAACAACTGGATGGAACCGGCCGAAATGCGCGCCACGCTGCAGCCCCTGTTTGACGGCTGTATGAAGGGCCGCACCATGTACGTGGTGCCGTTCAGCATGGGCCCGCTGGGCAGCAACATCGCCCACATTGGTATCGAGCTGTCTGACAGCCCCTATGTCGCGGTCAACATGAAAACCATGACCCGTATGGGCAAGGCCGTGTTCGACGTGCTGGGTGCAGACGGTGACTTTGTACCCTGTGTGCACACCGTGGGCGCGCCGCTGGCTGCGGGCCAGGCCGACGTGAAGTGGCCTTGCAACAAGACCAAGTACATCGTGCATTACCCCGAAACGCGCGAAATCTGGTCGTACGGCTCGGGCTACGGCGGCAACGCATTGCTGGGCAAGAAGTGTTTCGCGCTGCGTATCGCGTCCACCATGGGCCGCGACCAGGGTTGGCTGGCCGAACACATGCTGATCCTGGGCGTGACCAATCCCCAGGGCAAGAAGTACCACGTGGCGGCGGCCTTCCCCAGCGCCTGCGGCAAGACCAACTTCTCGATGCTGGTGCCCCCCGCCGGTTTTGACGGCTGGACCGTCACCACCATCGGTGACGACATCGCCTGGATCAAGCCCGGGGCTGACGGCAAGCTCTACGCCATCAACCCCGAGGCCGGTTACTTCGGCGTGGCCCCTGGCACCAACATGCTGACCAACCCCAACTGCATGCGCAGCCTGGACAAGGACGTGATCTTCACCAACGTCGCGCTGACCGACGACGGCGACGTGTGGTGGGAAGGCATGGAAAAAGACCTGCCCCAGCCCCAGCACCTGATCGACTGGCAAGGCAACGACTGGACGCC
>JAGOEY010000230.1 GCA_017997515.1 Burkholderiaceae bacterium
GACCTGGTGATCGCCAACGCCGGTGTGGCCGGTGGGTACGCCACCGCGCAGGCCGATGACCTGGCCGTGTTCCGCCGCATGCTGGAGATCAACCTGCTGGGTGTGGCCACCACCTTCCAGCCCTTTCTGGCGGCCATGCAGGCACAGGCCCGCCCCGCATCGTTGGTGGGGGTGGCGAGTATTGCGGGCTGGCGCGGTTTGCCGGGCAACGGCGCGTACTGCGCCAGCAAGGCCGGGCTGATCGCTTACCTGCAAAGCCTGCGGGCCGAGTTGCGTGGCACGGGGGTGACGGTTCACACGGTCAGCCCCGGCTACCTGCGCACGGCACTCACGGCAGGTAACCACTTCGCCATGCCCGGCCTGCTGGAGCCCCAGGCTGCGGCGCAGACTCTGCTGCAACGCGTAGCCCGAGGCCATGAAAACATCGTGTTGCCACGGCGCATCGGCTGGCTGGCGCGGGCACTGGGCTGCCTGCCTGCACGCTGGCACGACGCCATTTTGTTGCGCCAGCCGCGCAAACCCCGCGTGGGTGAGGCGGGGGCCACGGTGATTCCGGGCCTGCCAGCCACCCATCCACAGGGACCATCCGCGGCCCCTTCTTCTCCCGCATCTTTTCCTCCACCTTCGCCATGACATCCATTCCCACCCAGCAACAAATTGCACTCATTGGCGCGGGCCCGTCCGGTCTGGCAGGTGCGCGCAACTTGCAGAAGCTTGGCATTCCGTTCCAGGGCTTCGAGGCCCACACCGACATCGGCGGGTTGTGGAACATTGGCAACCCGCGCTCCACGGTGTACGAGTCGGCCCACCTGATCTCCAGCAAACGCACCACCGAGTTCAGCGAATTCCCCATGGCCAACAACGTGGCCGACTACCCCAGCCACCGTGAGCTGCTGCAGTATTTCAACGCGTTTGCCGACCACTTCAAGCTGCGTGAACACTTCCGCTTCGGTGTGCGGGTGCTGCGGGTCGAGCCACTCAGTGAACAGGCCGACACCCTGTGGCGTGTCACGCTCGACGTCGGCAACGGACAGCAGGAGGTGGCCGACTACAAAGGTGTGGTTATCGCCAACGGCACCTTGTCCGAGCCCAGCATGCCGCAGTTCGAGGGCCAGTTCTCGGGCCAGCTGCTGCACACCTCAGCCTACAAAAGTGCCGAGCTGTTCAAGGGCAAACGCGTGCTGATTGTGGGTGCAGGCAACTCGGGTTGCGACATCGCGGTGGATGCGGTGCACTACGCGAAAAGTGTGGACATCTCGGTGCGCCGGGGTTACTACTTCGTGCCCAAATACGTGTTTGGAAAACCGGCCGACACGCTGGGTGGCAAACTCAAACCGCCGCCGTGGCTCAAACAAAAGATGGACAGCACCATCCTGCAGTGGTTCACCGGCGACCCGGTGCGGTTTGGTTTCCCCAAGCCCGACTACAAGATGTACGAGTCCCACCCGGTGGTCAACTCGCTGATCCTGCACCACCTGGGCCACGGCGACATCCATGTGAAGGCAGACGTGCAGCGGCTGGATGGCGAAACGGTGCACTTCAAGGACGGCACCCAGGCCGACTACGACCTGATCCTGGCCGCCACGGGCTACAAGCTGCATTACCCCTTCCTCGACCACGCACTGCTCAACTGGCAGGGTATGGCGCCGCGCCTGTACCTCAACATTTTTGCGCCGCGTTACGACCGGCTTGCCGTACTGGGCATGGTCGAGGCCAGTGGTATCGGCTGGCAGGGCCGCTACGAACAGGCCGAGTTGGTGGCGCGCCAGTTCAAGGCGTTGGACGATGGTGCTGCATCAGCCAAGGCGCTGACGGCCGCCAAGGCGGGGCCACCGCCCGACCTGTCCGGTGGCTACAAGTATTTGAAGTTGGAACGCATGGCCTACTACGTCCACAAAGACACCTACCGGGCCGCCGTGCGCAAGGCTGCCGAGGCGCTGGGCTGAACCGCGAAAAAGCGAAGGAGACAAACATGCTGCCCATCGACGAGATCCGCCTGAACTTCAACCCCGCCTCACTCGCCATCCTGAACTGGGTGCTGGCCTTCCTCATGTTCGGCATTGCGCTGGACACGCGGGTGGAGGACTTCCGCCGTGTACTGAAGATGCCGCTGGCCTTCAGCGTGGGCATCATTGCGCAGTTCCTGCTGCTGCCGGCCTTCACCTATGTGCTGACGCTGGTGCTGCAGCCCGGCCCCAGCATTGCGCTGGGCATGATCCTGGTGGCCTGCTGCCCGCCCGGCAATGTGAGCAACATCCTCACCCACCGGGCCAAGGGCAACGTGGCGTTGAGTGTGTCGATGACGGCGGTGTCCAACGTGCTGGCCATTCCGCTGATGCCGCTCAACTTTGCCTTCTGGGGCGGTATGCACCCCACGGCGTCCACGCTGCTCAAGTCGATCTCCATCGACCCGGTGCAGATGACACTGCACATCATCATGATCATTGGTCTGCCCTTTGTGCTGGGCCTGCTGTGCGCGCACTACCTGCCTGCACTCACCCAGCGCTGCAAGCGGCCCATCGGCATCGTGAGTTTCCTGGCGCTCATCGGTTTTATCGTGGGTGCCATTGCAGGCAACTGGCGCTTCTTCCTCGACTATGTGGGTGTGGTGCTGATCGCCGTGGCCATCCACGACGCACTGGCCTTTGGCACCGGCTACACCTGCGCCCGCCTGTGTGGCCTGCCCGACTACGACCGCCGCGCACTGACCTTCGAAGTGGGCATCCGCAACGCCGGGCTGGGCCTGGTGCTGGTGTTCAGTTTCTTTGGCGGCCTGGGGGGTATGGCCGTGGTGGCCGGTGTGTGGGGCTTCTGGGACATCATCGCGGGCCTGGCGCTGGCGGCGTGGTGGGCGCGGCGTCCGTTGCAGACTGCAGCGTCCGCGAAAGAGGTGGCCGCATGAACCCGCAGAGCCCGCTTCTCACCCCGGCCGCACGCCGTGTGCTTGTCACGGGGGCCGACGGTTTTGTGGGGCGCAGTGTGGTCAAGGCGCTCGCTCAGCAGCCTGGCATCGAGGCCGTGTTTGCGCAGGACGTGCGTGAGGTGCCCACCGACCGGCGGGTGGCCGGTGTGATGTACCAGGTGCAGGATGTACGTGCGCCTTCGCTGGTGGACTCGATGGCTGCAGGGCAGATCGACACCGTGGTGCACCTCGCGTCCATCGTGACGCCGGGCAAAGACTCCAACCGCGCGTTTGAATATTCGGTGGATGTGGACGGCACCCGCAACGTGCTGAACGCCTGTGTACACGGCGGTGTGCGCCATGTGGTGGTGTCGTCCAGTGGTGCGGCCTATGGTTACCACGCCGACAACCCGGCCTGGCTCACTGAGTCCGATGCGCTGCGCGGCAACGAGGTGTTTGCCTATGCCCACCACAAACGCCTGGTGGAAGAGATGCTGGCGCAGTTCCGGGTGGAGCGGCCCGCGCTGCTGCAAACCGTGTTGCGCATCGGCACCATCCTTGGTGAGCAGGTCAACAACCAGATCACGGCGCTGTTCGAGAAGCCGCGCCTGATCGCCATCCGTGGCAGCGACAGCCCCTTTGTTTTTATCTGGGACGAAGACGTGACCGGGGC
>JAGOEY010000231.1 GCA_017997515.1 Burkholderiaceae bacterium
CGAACTCACGTCAAAGTTGTCGCTGATCGACTCGCGCATCACCTCGGCTTCGTCCTTCTGGTGCTGCACAGGGATGGGCGGCGGTGGGTCGGGTTGCAGGGCCGCCACGGGTTTGTGCGGCAGCGGTTTCACGCGGCCCACACTGCGGGTGAACAGCTCTTTGGCGGCCAGCAAACGCGCCTGTTCGGCCTGGCGCGCGGCCTCTTGCGCGGCAGCCTGGGCGCGGGTTTCCGTGATCTTTTTCTGCATCAGCTGCAGGTCTTGCAGGGACTTGGCTTTCATCACATGCGCCCGGTTTCGGTCAGCGACAGGGCCTGCCCGGGGGCCACGATGATGTGGTCCAGCACCCGCACGTCGACCAAGGCCAGCGCACTTTTGAGCGTCTGCGTCAGCGCCTCGTCGGCGCGCGACGGCTGCACGCTGCCACTGGGGTGGTTGTGCGCCAGCACCACGGCGGCGGCGTTGTGGTGCAGCGCACGCAGCACCACTTCACGCGGGTACACGCTGGTCTGCGTCAGCGTGCCGCGAAACAGCTCCTCCAGCGCCAGCAAGCGGTGCTGGCTGTCAAGGAAAACCACGGCAAACACCTCGTGCGGGCGGGCACCCAGCTGCAGCTGCAGGTACTGCTTCAGGCTGCCGGGGGTGTCGAAGATCTCTCGGGTTTTGAGCTGCTCGGCCAGCGCCCGGCGCGCCAGCTCCAGCACCGCCACCAGCTCGGCCCGTTTGGCCGGCCCCAGGCCCTTGATGCGGCCCAGGTCGTCCGCCGTGGTGTGTAACAGCCCGGCCAACCCGCCAAAGCCCACCGGCGGCGGCTCCAGCAGCTCCTGCGCCAGCTGCAGCACGCCTTTGCCCACGATGCCGGTGCGCAGCAGCAGCGCCAGCAGCTCGGCATCCGCCAGCGCACCCGGGCCGCGCGCCAGCAGCTTTTCGCGGGGCTGGGCATCAGCAGGAAGGTCTTTCAAAGCCATGGCGGATGAGAGGTGGGTTGGGTTTCTACAATGGAGGGTAATTTTGTAACTACTGAACCCGCCAAGCTCTTCTGCGAAGTGTGCGCTGCTTTTTTCAGGGATACCGCAGAACTGGCTTTGCCAGGCTGCTGGTATCGCCCCCTGCAAGGGGGTGGCGAGAGCGCAGCGAAGCCTGGGGGTGTGTAGTGACTCCAGTTTATCGGGACTTCTTCCATGCCAGACACCACCATCGCCCGCGTTGAAGCCGGGTCCTTCCTCACGCTGCACTACCGCCTGTCCGGCCCTGCAGGCGACATCATCAACACCTTCAACGACAAACCGGCCACGCTGTCGCTGGGCACCGGTGAGTTGTCGCCTGCCGTCGAGCAGCGCCTGCTGGGCCTGGCCGAGGGAACACGCACCTCGTTCGATCTGCCTGCCGGTGAAGCTTTTGGTGAGCGTAATGCCGATATGCAGCAGTGGGTGGCGCGTGCATTGCTGCACAAACTGGGCGACCCGCTGGAGAAATACGCGGTGGGTGACGTGGTGCAGTTCCCCACACCCGACGGCACAGGCAGTTACGCCGGTGCGGTGATCGACAGCAACGACACGGCGGTGCAGTTTGACTTCAACCACCCGCTGGCGGGCCAGCCCGTCACCTTTGAAGTGCAACTGATCGGCGTGTTATGAACCAGGGCATCCAGGAAGTTCTGCTGGCCGAGCCGCGCGGTTTTTGTGCGGGTGTGGACCGGGCGATTGAAATTGTCGAGCGCGCCTTGGCCAAGTTTGGCGCGCCGATTTATGTGCGCCACGAGATCGTGCACAACACCTATGTGGTGAACGAGCTGAAGTCGAAGGGCGCGATCTTTATCGAAGAGTTGTCCGACGTGCCACCCGGTGCCACATTGGTGTTCAGCGCCCACGGCGTGAGCAAGGCTGTGCAGCAAGAGGCCCGCGACCGGGGCTTCTCCATCTTCGACGCCACCTGCCCGCTGGTGACCAAGGTGCATGTCGAAGTGGCCAAGCTGGCGAAAGAAGGCTTCGAGTTCATCATGATCGGCCACAAGGGCCACCCCGAAGTCGAAGGCACGATGGGCCAGCTGACCAGCGGTATCCACCTGGTGGAAGACGTGGCCGACGTGGCCAAGGTGCAGCCCGGGCAAACCGAGAAACTGGCCGTCGTCACCCAGACCACGCTGAGTGTGGACGACGCCGCCGAGATTGCCGCCGCCGTGCGTGCACGTTTCCCCTTGGTGCGCGAGCCCAAACACCAGGACATTTGTTACGCCACCCAGAACCGGCAGGACGCCGTCAAGGTGATGAGCCCGCAGGTGGATTTGGTGATTGTGGTGGGCAGCCCCACCAGCTCCAACAGCAACCGCCTGCGTGAACTGGCGCAGCGCCTGGGTACCGAGAGTTACATGGTCGATTCCGCCGCCGAGCTGCAGCCCGCCTGGTTCGAGGGCAAAACCCGCATCGGCCTCACCGCCGGAGCCTCGGCCCCCGAGGTGCTGGTGCGTGAGGTGATTGACCGCGTCAAGGCGCTGGGCGCGGTGTCGGTGCGCAAGATGGACGGCATTGAGGAAACCATCAAGTTCCCGCTGCCCAAGGGTTTAAAGCTGGATGACAGCAGTGCGCCGGGCCATATCTCGTGAGTGCCGTTGTAATCGACTGGAACTGTGAAATTGATAGCGCCTCGCGCAGGCTGGACGGGCGCAACGGGCACTTTTTGCTTGAGACTCCGCTCTGGAAACTGCCCGCTGCGGCATTTGGCCTGAACTCCGCTCCCGGCGTGGAAATCTGGCTCAAGCTGGAGCACCTGCAGGTCGGCGGCAGCTTCAAGGCGCGCGGCATGATGAATCGGCTGCTGACCCACACCATTCCCGCCAGTGGTGTGGTGGTGGCGTCGGGCGGCAACGCAGGCATCGCCACAGCGGCTGCGGCGCAGGCGCTGGGCGTGCGCTGCGAGGTGTTTTTGCCCGGCGTCTCACCCGAAGCCAAACGCGCCAAATTGCGCGCCCTCGGTGCCCAGGTCACCGTGGTGGGCGACATGTACGCCCAAGCCCTGGCCGCCTGCCTGGCACGCCAGGCCGAGACCGGTGCCCTGCTGACCCACGCCTACGACCAGCCCGAAGTGGTGGCCGGTGCAGGCACATTGGGCCGCGAGATCGAACAGCAAGGCGGCCTGCCCGACGCGGTGCTGGTGAGTGTGGGTGGCGGCGGCCTGATCGGTGGCCTGGCAGCCTGGTTCGCGCAGCGCAGCCGCGTGGTGGCCCTGGAGCCTGAACGTGCGCCCACCCTGTTCCGCGCCCGCGAAGCAGGCCATCCGGTCGAGGTCGAGGTGGGTGGTGTCGCAGCCGACTCCCTCGGTGCCGCACGTATCGGCAGCATCGCCTGGGACATCACCCAGCGCCATGTGCGCGACGCGCTGTTGCTGACCGACGAGAGCATCCGCGCCGCACAGCTCTGGCTCTGGAAAGAAATGAAACTGGCCGTGGAGCCCGCCGCCGCCTTGCCCCTGGCCGCGCTGCAGAGTGGTGCCTATGTGCCAAACGCAGGCGAGAAGGTCTGCCTCATCATTTGTGGTGCCAACGT
>JAGOEY010000232.1 GCA_017997515.1 Burkholderiaceae bacterium
CAGCTGCGATGGCGGACCCTGACGCTGTGCCGTTCACCGATGCCGAATGGGAGCAGGTCAAGCCGCTGGTGCGCCGTGGCCGCCCGCTGGGCAGTGGCACCAAGACCCAAGTAACCCTGCGCCTTGACGTTGAGGTGGTAGAGAAGTTCAGAGCATCGGGCGATGGCTGGCAAACCCGCATCAATGAAGCGCTGAAAAGCTGGGTGCGGACGCACGCATGAAAAACCGCCCGCACGATGCCGCCGTGGTGGAACTGCTGAAGGCAGACCTCGACTTCGCCAATGAGTATCTGGCCGCCGCCCTGGAAGAAGCCGACGAACCCGGTGGACAACCTGCGCTGCTGGCAGCCCTGCGTCATGTGGCCGAAGCGCAAGGCATGGCCGCAGTGGCAGAGCTTGCGGACATACCGCGTGAAAGCCTTTACCGTGCGCTGGAGCCCAAAGGAAACCCACCGTAAAAACGCTGCTGGCTGTGCTGGGGGCCGCTGGCTTGCATTTGGCTGTGACGCGACAAGACAGCGTGCACGCCTGACCGTTTTTGCCCCAGCTAGGCCCGCTTCGAAACCGGGCCGAATACCAGCTCCTCCCAATGGCCCGCTGGGGAACCTATTGAGGGAGCTGCATTCGGGAGGATGCTTTGCACGTCACCATAGAAATCAACGGCAGGCAGGCCCTGCCAGTTCGAACCATTCCGCTACTGACAGACTGGCGGGGGTTATCTCCTGACCAACTGGCGCAGATTCTGGCCGGGGACTCTGACCACTGGCCATCTTTTGACGGCCTGACGGCATACCGCCTGCACCCCGATGGCAGCACGGAGCCGATATCGCCGCGTTGGTGGGCAAGCTGGGTTGTTGGCAAACTGGAAGCCACCAGCAACACAATCAAGGCCAAGCAAACCAGCCGCGCAACGGGCAGGCAGCAATGGCGGGGCGACTCGCTGGCGCAGTTGCCCGCAGGGGTGTTTGTGTGGCTCGACGAGTTCGAGGCTGCCCATGCCAGTCAATACGGGCCTGTAGGGTGGCTCGCCCGCTCCAATCCCGAAGGCTTTGACCCAAGCGCCCACGCCCTGGACTTCAACCCGCAGCCAGACCCAGACATTGCACCGCCGCGCCTGGTGCTGGAGGGGTTTGAGCAGTTAAGAGCTCCATCGACTTCGCGGAACTTTGCGCAACTATGCTTTGTGCGCGCCTTGAACAGCGCCGATAAAAACGATGCCCATTGGTTAGGGCTCGAAAATCTTTCATCACATGAAGCCGCAGCACTTTTGTGTGGGCACGACCCTTTGAATGAACATGGTTGCGATGCGCTGTGCGTGGCACTGCTGGAGCGTCGATTGACGGACTACAACGAGAGTCACCCGGCCCGCCGTTCCTGGCGCGAATGGCATCGCGCGGCAAAGGCAATCGGGGCCGAGTACGAACAGGGTTTCGATGAGTTTTTTGCTGAATGGGAGCAAGCGTCCGACACCCCAAGTGCCGGAGTGCCAGCACAGCCCCAGGCCAAACCCAAAGAGGCAACGCCCGCGCCCGTGTTAGCAGTGAGCGCCAGCAATGCGCCCGTGGATGGCATCACAACCGCACAGGTTGCAGCAATCTTTGATGGCATCCAATACACCGCTGAAAACTGGCCGAAGCGACTGAGTGACATGAAATGGCTTGAGCCTGCACGGGTTGCATTGGGGGCCGCTGGTGGCGCGACCAGCTTATGGTGCCCGGCAACGCTGGCGCGACTGATTCACGGCAGGCAACGAGGCGCAGAGAAGCAAAGGACACTGGAAGCCTTGAACAGAAAGTTCAAAAGCAGCCCGGTATTGGAGCCATGGCGCACCGATTGGGATGAGCACTACGAGATGTTCAGCGATGCCACTGAGAACTATTGAATTTCCGGGAATTAATTCCGCTTTTCTCTATAGCAATGAACGTAAGCACATGATTTAGAACGTTTTTTCAATTCCGGGGTGGCTGCATTCAAACCCCGGAAATTTGCAATTCGCCCATTCCTAGCCCGGACGCCATGCACAACGCAAAGCCCGTGCCGCTGGAATGGAGCGAATCATGCAAGCAACCGCACACAGCGCCGACACCCGCCGCGCTGCATCTGAGCCCCAGCAATTCCCCCCGCTGGAATCTGTGACCCGCCCGACAGTGGACACCGCCGCCGCTGCCTACTACCTGAACCGCAAGCCGCAGACATGCCGCGCATGGGCCTGTCTGGAAAATGGCCCAATCCGCCCCATCCGCATCAATGGCCGTCTTGCATGGCCTGTGGCTGGCATCAAGGCAGTTTTGGGGGTGGCAGCATGACCACCATCTACTCCCACCCGGACGGCCACGAAATCGCCGTGGGCGACAACCTGCTGACCGCCTGCACCAGCGAGGGCACCGCCGTTTCCCTGCCCATTGGTGCCGCTGGCCTGCGCGATGTGGCCGCAAAGCTGCTGGCGCTGGCCGATGCAAACGACGCGGTCGCCGCTGAACGCACTGGTGCTGCATTGGAGGGCTGCAAATGAAAACGCCCGACACCACAAAAGCAGTATCGAGCGCTACCCGGCAAGGTGCGCAGATTATCGCCCCCGGTGGACTGCCTGACAAGCTGAACACCGTCACAGCCGAGGTGCTGGCCCGCTTGCTGAACCATGAGCGCCTGACCAGCATTGATGCCGTGAGCGAGGCCAGCACGACCCGCTTATCTGCCGTGACGCACTACCTTGCGAAAGAGTACGGATGGCCCATCGAAGCCGTGGACAAGGCAGCAGGCTGCCGTGACGGCCGCGTGGCATGGGTGGCGGAATATTTCCTCGACCCGCAAGTCATCGCCCACGCAATGGCTGCCGGTGCTGGTGACTGGTGCGCTAAGGTTCGCGCCGCCCGCCGCGCCCGCCGTGCCCATGCCGCCCGGGCACGACGCGAAGCAGAACGCGCAAATGCAGCACGCAAGGCCCGCCGCAATCATCCGGGTCAACAGGGCTTGTTTGAAGGGGGTGCTGCATGAAAGCAATCGAAATCGTGTGCAGTTCCTTTGAGTGGTGGGGCAACCGCTGGAACAGTGCGATGCCCTATTCGTTTGATGCTTGCACCATCCCGGACGGGCACCAACTGCCGAACGCGCCCGTTACCGTGAGCATCCTGACACCCGACCCGCTGGAAGCCGCGCAACTGCTGCGCCTGCTGGCTGCGAAGCTGGAACGCGAGCCCCAGCTATTGAAGCCGCTGCAACCGGATGCCCAGGCGCTGCGCTACACGCCCCCGGATGATTCTGAGGGGGTGCCGTTTTGACACACGACACCGCAAAAGCAATCGACGCATTGCACAGCATTCCGCCCGACCTGCCCCGCGATGAATGGGTGCGCGCTGGCATGGCTGCACAAGCTGCCGGCCTTGACTTCGACGCGTTCAACGATTGGAGCGCCGGGGCTGCCAACTATGACGCCCGCGCCGCTGCCGATACCTGGCGCAGTTTCAAGCCGGGCCGTGGTGTTGGCGCTGGAACCCTTTACCGCGTGGCCGCCGAACATGGCTGGCGCATGGG
>JAGOEY010000233.1 GCA_017997515.1 Burkholderiaceae bacterium
CCGGCCCCACGGTGCTGACGTATTACCAGGCGCTGGGCGACCTGCCCAACGGCCGCCGCCAGCTGCTGGAGCAGCCGTGGAGCCACTGGCGTGACCAGGTGCTGGCGGCCTTGTCCGTGCCCCACCCCGACCTCCCCGAACACGCCACGCGGATGGACATCACCCGCTACGGCCACGCCATGGCGGTGCCGCAGCCCGGAAATTTAAGCCAAATCATGCTCCAGCGCACAGGGGACGGGCGCAAGCAGCTATCAAAACAGGAGTATCCCGCCATACACAGCGGCCGCCTGCAGTTTGCGCACGCCGACTGGTCGGGTTACTCGGTGTTTGAAGAGGCCTTCACACGCGGGCACGCGGCGGGAATGGGGGTGTGACGGTGCCCGGCAAGATGCTGCTGCGCCCCATGGCCCTGGCCGATCTGCCCGCCGTGCTGGACGTGCAGCGCGCCTGTTACCCCGGCGACTTTCTGGAAGACGCAGCCACTTTCACCCAGCGGCTACAGAGCCCGGGCAACCTGTCGTGTGTCGCCATGCAGGACGGTGTGGTGTGCGCCTACCTGGCGGCCTACCGCTCACGGCCCGGCAAACTCACGCCGCTGAACGGGGGCTTCGACACCGTGGCGCAGCCCGACACCTTGTACCTGCACGACCTGGCCGTGGCACCCCAGGCGGCGGGCCAGGGACTGGCGCAGCGGCTGGTCAGCCACCTGTGGGCACGTGCGGCCGAGGAGCGGTTGTCGCATTCGGCACTGGTGTCGGTGCAGGGCTCGCAACCGTTCTGGGAACGGCTGGGTTACCGCGTGCAGGCGCTGGACGACCCGGCGCAGCAGCGCCATCTGGACTCGTACGGCGTGGGTGCCTGCTACATGGCCAAAACCCTGGGGTAGCGTGAAACACCCCCGAAGCGCCTTCGGCGCTTCCCCCTCAAGGGGGCGATGCCAGCGGCCTGGCGGAGCCAGTTCCACGGCATCCGCTGGAACGCGCGCGCTTCATGCGGCGTGCTTCATCAGCCGGGGTGTCCTCTTGGATTCGTGACAGTTAACCCTGTTTGAGAAAAGGGTTTGTGGATGACTTTCTGAAAAAGACTGCATTTAGATATATCTTTATGCATCTTTAGTACGAAATAAGCCATGAAAAACCTTGAATTTGGCAGCCCCGGCGGACGGGGTGGCCGCGGCGGGCGGGTGTTTGGCCATGGTGGCCTGCGCCTGGTGCTGCTGCAGCTGATTGCCGACAAACCCCGCCACGGCTACGAGCTGATCAAAGCCATCGAAGAACGCCTGAACGGCAGCTACAGCCCCAGCCCCGGCGTGGTGTACCCCACGCTGACCTTGCTGGAAGAACTGGGCTACGTCACGGTCAGCACGGCCGACGGCTCCCGCAAGCTGCACACCATCACCGACACCGGCCACCGCTTTCTGGCCGACAACCGCGAGGCCACCGACGCACTGCTGGCGCGTATGCAAAGCCCGGCGCTGGCCGAGCGCCCGCCGCAGATCGAACGTGCCATCCACAACTTCAAGATGGCTGTGCACATGCGCCTGGCGCGTGGGCCGCTGACGGACACGCAGGCGCATGAGTTTGCGGCGGTGCTGGACGCGGCGACCCAGGCCATCGAAAAAATCTGATTGATTCCACACAACACTTTTGCCCACCCAGCGTCCGTGCGTTTCTGCATGCAGCCAGGCAGGCGTCCTCTCCCGGAAAAACTGACATGACTGAAACCACATCTGACACCATCGCTGAAACCATCGACCACCGCGCCCCGTACCGTGTGCGCCACGAGCTGCACCGCCGCCTGCTCACCGTGCGCCAGGTGCAGCGGCTCTCGCCGCACATGATCCGCATCACGCTGGGGGGTGACGACCTGGAAGGCTTCACCAGCCTGGGTTTTGACGACCACATCAAACTCATCTTTGCGGACCCCGCCACCGGCGCGCTGCCGTCCACCACCGACGGCCCACGCCCGCCCATGCGCGACTACACCCCGCGCCACTTCGACGCCGTGGCACAAACGCTGGAGATTGACTTCGCCCTGCACGACGCCGGCCCCGCCACCCAGTGGGCCGAGCAGGCCACACCCGGCCAGCAGATTGGCGTCGGCGGCCCGCGCGGCTCCATGGTCATCCCCATGGCGTTTGACGGTTACCTGCTAGTGGGTGACGACACCGCGCTGCCCGCCATCGCGCGCCGCCTGGCCGAGCTGCCAGCTGATGCGCCCGTGGTCGTGCTGGCCGAGGTGGACAGCCCCGCCGACGAACTGGTTTTCGACACCGCCGCCAACGTGCAACTGACCTGGGTGCACCGCCGAGGTGCCGCGCCCGGCACCACCATGCTGCTGCTGGATGCGATCCAAACCCTGGCCCTGCCCGCAGGCGACTTCCACGCCTGGGTGGCCTGCGAAACCGGTGCCGCCAAGGCCTTGCGTGCCCACCTGGTCGCCGAACGGGGTGCGCGCCCGGAATGGACCAAGGCGGCCGGTTACTGGCGTTTGGGTAGTGCGGATTCACACGACACCCACAGCGATTAAGCGTCGCCCGGTAGAATGGAGGGTTTTCTGCAGCGCTCCATGCCATTGCTGCGCCTGGTTCCCCATGGGGCTTTCACAGGCAATTTTTGGCACTTCATTTCCCCGCGATGCTTAAAACCGCCGCAATCCCCGCCCAGGGATACCGCGGATCTGGCTTTGCCAGTCCGCTGGTGTCGCCCCCTGCAAGGGGGTTGGCGCTTACGCGAAGCGAACAAGCCTGGGGGTGTTCCACATGACTCAAGACCACTATGCTGCTTTGGGGGTTGCCAGCGATGCCCCGGTCGCCGAAATACGGCAGGCCTTCCGGCAAAAAGCCTCGCAGTACCACCCTGACAAAAACCCGTCGCCCGATGCGCCGCGCCTGTTCCGTGCCGCGCAGGAAGCCTATGACGTGTTGTCGGACCCCGACCGCCGCGCCGCCTTTGACGACAACCGCCGTCGCGGCTTGCTGGACAACCCGCTCGATACCGCGCGGGAGATCTGGCAGAACTACCTGAGAACCGTATTGCCATGAGTTTGTCCCGCTTCTTTTCGAACCTTGCATCCGCCTACGACGCGGAAATCAACGACCTGGTGTCCGACTCCGAAGGCAAAAACGTGCTCGCCAAACGCCTGGCCGACAAACGCAGCCAGGTCGGGTTTCTGGTCCACATGATGGAAGACAACCCCGAGATGCTGGCCGCAGCCTTCCACCAGGGTTTCGGGTTTCCGTCATCGGCCTTTATGGAAAACATCGTGGCGCTGGAGCCCCGCGCCTTCCCCGCGTGGAGCAAGGTGGCGTCGGCCATCACCCTCACGCCATGGGCCCAGACACTGGCCGCCACCGTGCTGAAAGAGCCCACTGGTCCGCAGTTCATGACCGTCGCCGCCGGGCTGGAGTACCTGTACCACCGCACCGACCCGCGTGCCCAGGCACGTGCCGCTGACGATGGCGACGACACCGAACACGACGAGGACGAAGAAGAATTGCAGGAAGCCCACGA
>JAGOEY010000234.1 GCA_017997515.1 Burkholderiaceae bacterium
CTGCGCCCAGGCTTTGTCGAGACGTTTCACGCTGATGGGCTGCGGTGTTTTGAGTTCCTGCGCGAAGAAACTCACGCGTAACTCCTCCAACAGCCAGCGGAACTCCTGCATACGGGCATCCGCCACACCCTTGCGCTCGGCCACCAAGCGCCAGTAACGCTGCTCCTGCGGGCGCAACTCGGCCAGGCGGGCGGCGTCGCGGGCGGGGTCGGCGCGGTATTTGTCGAGGCGGGAGGTGATGGCTTTGAGGTAACGCGCGTAGTGCTGCAGCGGGCCCCAGGGTGTCAACGCCAGGAAGCGTTTGGGCACCAGGCGCGCCAGTTGCTGGGCCGCGTCTGCCGTGGCCTCGGCCGCGTTTTTGATGTCTTTGATCTTGCGGGCTGCGGTGGCATATTCGGTCAGGATGGTCAGCGCCAGCCGGGCGACTTCATTCGCAATCAAGGTCAGGCGGCCCCGGCCCTCTTCGATGCGGCGTTTGAAGGCGAATTCGTCGGTGGGCAGCGGGTCGAGCAGGAAGGCCCGGTCCAGCGCTACGTCGATGATCTGCGCGCGCAACTCCTCGATGGTGCCGCCGCCCGAGCCGTCGGCGTTTTTGCCCACCTGCATAAACGTGACGGCCATTTTTTGCAGGTCGGGGATGTTTTTTTCCAGGTACTTGAGTGCGTCCTTGATCTGCAGCGCAAACAGGCGGCGCAGGCCGGCGCGATGTTTGGCGGCAGCGACTTCGGGCTCGTCGAAGACCTCAATGGTCACAGCATCACCCGCATCGATCAGGCCGGGGTAACCAATCAGTGTCTGGCCGCCCTTCTGGATTTCGAGCAGCTCGGGCAACTCGCCAAAACTCCAGGTGGTGTAACGCTGGCCTGCGGGTGTGGCGGGTTTTGCTGCACTTTTGATAGCTGCTTGCGCAGATGCAACGGGCGCTACAGGCTTGTTTGGCTTGGAATTATCGGCACTGCTGACAGTATTGGCCAGTTTCAGCCCCGCCAGCGCCTGGAACGCACCCCGCGCCTGTGCGCCCAGCTCGGCCTTCAGTGCGCCCAGGTTGCGGCCCGTGCCGAGCTGGCGGCCATGTTCGTCCACCACCCGGAAGTTCATGAACAGGTGCGGGCTGAGCATGTCGGCCTTGATGTCGGCACGCACGATGTCCAGCGCGGTAGCGGCGCGCACCAGCTTCAGCACCGCATCCACCAGACTGCCGTGGCCAAACAGCGCGGGCGTGTTCAGCGTCTCGGCCATGGTGCGGGCAGTTTCGGGCAGCGGCACCAGGCGTGAACGCGGGCGCTGGTGCAGGGTTTTGATGAGTGCCTGCACCTTGTCCTTCAACATGCCGGGCACCAGCCATTCGCAACGCTCGTCGTTGACCTGGTTCAGCACAAACAGCGGCACGGTGACGGTCAGGCCGTCCTTGGCGTCGCCCGGTTCGTGCAGGTAGGTAGCCTGGCAGTCCACACCGCCCAGGCGGATGGTTTTGGGGAAAGCGTTGGTGGTGATGCCTGCGGCCTCGTGGCGCATCAGCTCTTCGCGGGTCAGCCGCAGCAAGTTCGGCTGCTTCTGTTGTGCTTCGCGGTACCAGCGCTCAAAGCTAGTCCCCCCATACACGTCGGCGGGCAACTGCTGGTCGTAAAAGGCGTAGATCAGCTCGTCGTCCACCAGCACGTCCTGGCGGCGCGCTTTGTGCTCCAGGTCTTCGACCTGTTTGATGAGTTTGAGGTTGGACTCAAGGAACGGAAACTTGCAGTCCCACTGGCCACCCACCAGCGCTTCGCGGATGAACACCTCGCGTGCGCCCACCGGGTCAAAACGGCCAAAGTTGGTGCGCCGCCCGCTGTAGATCACGATGCCATACAGCGTGGCCCGCTCCAGCGCGGTGACTTCGCCCGCCTTCTTTTCCCAATGCGGGTCGAGCAGTTGTTTCTTGAGCAAATGGCCCGCCACCTGCTCCACCCACTGCGGCTCGATGGCGGCAATACCCCGGCCAAACAAACGGGTGGTTTCGACCAGCTCGGCCACGACGATCCAGCGGCCCGGCTTCTTGCGCAAATGGGCACCCGGGTGGCGGTGGAACTTGATGCCGCGTGCACCCAGGTATTCAGTCTGCGCAACCTCATCGCCTTCGGTCTTCCAGCCGATGTTGCCCAGCAGGCCGGACAGCATGGAGAGGTGGATCTGTTCGTAGCTGGCGGGCGCGGCGTTCAAGCGCCATTTGTGCTCGGCCACCACGGTATGCAGCTGGCTGTAGATGTCGCGCCACTCGCGCACGCGGCGGATGTTGATGAAGTTCTGGCGCAGCAGCTGCTCGTACTGGCGGTTGCTGAGTTTGTGGGTGCCCTCGCCGCCTTTGGCGTCATTGATCCACTTCCACAGGGTCAGGTACCCGCTGAATTCACTGCGGTCGTCGTCGAACTTGGCATGCGCCTGGTCGGCCTGGGCCTGCATGTCCATGGGGCGGTCGCGCACGTCCTGCACGCTCAAAGCGGATGCAATCACCAGCACTTCGTCCAGCGACTCGCGGGCGCGGGCCTCCAGAATCATGCGGCCCACACGCGGGTCGAGTGGCAGCTTGGACAGCTCGCGTCCGGTCGGCGTCAACTCATTCGCATCGTCCACCGCGCCCAGTTCGTTCAGCAGCTGGTAACCGTCGGCAATGGCGCGGCTGGATGGGCGCTCCAGAAACGGAAAATCGTCCACCACACCCAGGTGCAGCGACTTCATGCGCAGGATGACCCCGGCGAGTGAGCTGCGCAGAATTTCGGGGTCGGTAAAACGTGGGCGGCCGTTGTAGTCGGCTTCGTCGTACAGCCGGATGCAGATGCCGTTGGCCACCCGCCCGCAGCGCCCAGCGCGCTGGTTGGCCGAGCTTTGGCTCACCGGCTCCACCAGCAGCTGCTCGACCTTGCTACGGAATGAATAGCGCTTCACGCGCGCCGTGCCTGCGTCAATAACGTATCTGATGCCTGGAACGGTCAGCGACGTTTCTGCGACGTTGGTGGCCAACACAATACGGCGGCCCCCGGCGTGGTTGTCAAAAATGCGGTCCTGCTCGGCCGGGCTCAGGCGTGCGAACAGCGGCAGCACCTCGGCGCTGCGGTAGATCGGCTGGTGGCTTACATGTTTGCGCAGGTGGTCGGCCGCCTCACGGATTTCACGCTCGCCGGGCAGGAAGATCAGGATGTCGCCCGCGTTGTGCGGGTCGCGCCAGAGTTCGTCCACACCGTCGGCAATCGCCTCGTTCAGGCCGTAGTCGCGGCTTTCTTCAAACGGGCGGTAACGTTGCTCCACCGGGAACATCCGGCCCGACACCATGATCACCGGCGCGGGGCCTTTTTTCGACTCGAAGTGTTTGGCGAAGCGGTCGGCATCAATGGTGGCCGAGGTCACGATGATCTTCAGGTCGGGCCTGCGCGGCAGAATCTGGCGCAGGTAACCCAGCAGAAAGTCGATGTTCAGGCTGCGTTCGTGGGCCTCGTCGATGATGATGGTGTCGTACGCGTTCAGTAGCGGGT
>JAGOEY010000037.1 GCA_017997515.1 Burkholderiaceae bacterium
CTGAAACGCAGGTGCCGCCGCGTGTTACCGGGCAATCCCACTCTGGGCCAAAAAGTCGCCCACCAGCTCCAGCCGGATGAGGGGGTTGTCCAGTTCCAGGAGCTGCTGTTTGTGGGCCAGCGGCAGGGGCAGCAGTTCGCACCAGCGGTTGGCAACCCAGCCGCAGTCTGCCAACTGCGCAGCGGTGGGGGCGGGGCCTGCGTGGGCGGGGTCACCGCGGTCACGCAGGGTGGGCAGCAAGTGGGCCAGCATCTGCGCAGTGACCAGCAGGTCTGGTGGTATGGCGACAGCCGTGTCGTCCGCGATGGCCTGCACATCGGTGATCCAGAGGCCGTTCACCAGTCGTTCGCGGCGGGTGATCCGAAAGCGTTGCTGGCCAGCACACTGCACGGTGAGCAGGCTGGGTTGGGTTGCGTCGAGGTGAAGAATGGTGGCGAGGGTACCAACAGCCTCAAAAGTTTCTGGTGCGGCACCGGCCTGGCGCACTTCCGAGCCGGTGGTCAGTGCCACCACGCCAAATGGAGCGCCCGCTGCGTGGCATTTGCGCACCATGTCGAGGTAACGCACCTCAAAAATACGCAGCGGCAAAACACCGCCAGGAAACAGTACGGTGCCCAGCGGGAACAGTGGCAGGGACGACAGGGTCAAGGTGGTGGCTGGCATACGGATCTTGTGGGTGGCGGCTATCATCCCACGGACACCTTTGTCGTTGAACGGCCGCGGCTTCCCGGCCCTTAAAAAACTCCCATGCTCTACCAGATCACCACGTTCCTGCTTGATATTGCCGCGGGTTTATTGGGCGGGGCCTGCCTGCTGCGCCTGTACATGCAGCACCAGCGGGTGCCGTTTGGCAACCCGGTCGGGCGTTTGGTGTTTGCGCTGACCGACTGGCTGGTGTTGCCGCTGCGGCGCGTGGTGCCTGCGGCGGGGCGCTGGGATCTGGCGAGCCTGGTGGGAGCTTTCCTGCTGGTGCTGGCGCAGTACGGATTGCTGTGGGTGCTGTTGGGCGGCAGCAGTGCGCTGGTGGCTGTGCCGGTGCTGGCCGTGTTTGGCATGGTGCGGATGGCCATCTCCGGCCTGGTGGGCCTGATGATTGTGTTTGCCGTGTTGTCCTGGGTGCAACCTGGGTCACCGCTCTACACGGTGATTGCGCGGCTGTGTGAGCCGCTGCTGCGGCCGTTCCGCCGCTTTATCCCGCTGGTGGGCGGGGTGGACCTTTCACCGTTGGCGCTGCTGGTGGTTTTGCAGATTGCCTTGATTATTTTGGGCAACCTGCAGGGTGCGGCGCTGGTTAGCCTGTAAGCACATAACTACTTGGCCCACTGCGTGCGCTATGGCCTATAAGGCGCGCGCAACCCTTCAAGCAGACACCGCGGAACTGGCTTAGCCAGGCCGCTGGTGTCGCCCCCTGCAAGGGGGAAGGAGGAGCGGAACGAAGTCCGCGCAGCCTGGGGGAGAGCCTATAGAACTGCGTCGGCCGGCTGGCGCTGCAGCATGGCCAGTACGTTGGCAATGGTCTTGCGCAGCTCGCGGCGGTCGCTGATGAAGTCGATGGCACCTTTTTGCTGCAGGAATTCCGAGCGCTGAAAGCCTTCGGGCAGGGTGACCCGCACTGTGGACTCGATCACGCGGGGGCCGGCAAACCCGATCAATGCCTTGGGTTCGGCAATTACCACGTCGCCTACAAACGCAAATCCAGCTGACACGCCACCCATGGTCGGGTCGGTCAATACGCTGATGTAGGGCAGGCCTTTTTTGGCCAGACGCGTCAACGCTGCATTGGTCTTGGCCATCTGCATCAGTGAGAGCAGGCCTTCCTGCATCCGTGCGCCACCGGTGGCGGTGAAACAAACGAAGGGCACTTTCTGCTCGATGGCGGTTTCCACACCCCGCACAAAACGCTCACCCACCACGCTGCCCATGCTGCCGCCCATGAACTCGAATTCAAAGCAGGCTGCCACCAGGTTGATGCTGTGCACCGAACCGCCGATGACGACCAGGGCATCGGTCTCGCCAGTGTTCTCCAGGGCTTCTTTCAGACGCTCGGGGTATTTGCGGCTGTCCTTGAACTTGAGTGCATCGACCGGGATGACTTCCTGGCCAATTTCATAACGGCCTTCGGCGTCCAGAAATGCATTAAGTCGAGCGCGTGCACCAATACGCAGGTGGTGGCTGCAGGTGGGGCAGACGTTCTGGTTTTGTTCCAGATCCGTTTTGTAGAGCACGGTTTCGCAGCTGGGGCATTTGGTCCACAGACCTTCCGGCACCTGGCGGCGCTCCGACGGTTCGGTGTGCTGGATTTTTGCGGGCAGCAGTTTTTCAAGCCAACTCATCACTATTCTCCTGAAGCCAGCAACCCGTGCCAGCGATTGGGTTGCATTTTATGCGTCCAGCGCGCGGCGGATGCCGCGCAGGAAGTCCACCGCCACGGGGGTGACCTTCTCATGCGGCTGGTCTTCTATCAGCTGGATGATCTTGCTGCCGATCACCACCGCGTCGGCCACACGCCCCACGGCCTGGGCCGATGCCGCGTCGCGGATGCCAAAGCCCACCCCCACGGGAATGTGCACATGCTGGCGGATGCGGGGCAGCATGGCCTCCACGGCTCCGGTGTCGAGGGTGCCTGCACCAGTCACACCCTTGAGTGACACGTAGTACACATAACCGCTGGCCACACGGGCCACTTCGGCCATACGCTGTTCGGTACTGGTGGGGGCCAGCAGGAAGATCAGGTCCATGCCGTGGGCCTGCAGGCTGGCCGAGAATTCGGCGCATTCCTCGGGTGGGTAGTCCACCACCAGCACGCCGTCCACGCCGGCCGCTGCCGCGTCGCGCACAAAGCTGCCGGCGCCATGGCGCTGGTCGTAGCGTTCCACCGGGTTGGCGTAACCCATCAGCACCACCGGGGTGGTCTTGTTGCGCTGGCGGAAGGCCTTCACCATGTCCAGCACCTGGGCCATGCCAATGCCCAGGGCCAGGGCGCGTTCACCGGCCTTCTGGATCACCGGGCCGTCGGCCATGGGGTCGGAGAAAGGCACGCCGAGTTCGATCACATCGGCACCGGCCTCGACCATGCCGTGCATCAGGTCGGGGGTGATGTCGGCAAACGGGAAGCCCGCCGTGACGTAGGGGATCAGCGCCTTGCGGCCCTGGGCCTTGAGGGCATCGAAAGTGGTCTGGATACGTCCCATGTTTATGCTCCTTTGACCACGTGACCGCGCATGGACGGGCGGTCGTACACATCGTCGCCCGACAGGTCGGCCACGGTGCCGATGTCCTTGTCGCCGCGGCCAGAGAGGTTGACCAGGATGGACTGGTCGGAGCGCATGGTTTTGGCCAGTTTCATCGCATAGGCCACGGCGTGGCTGGATTCGAGGGCGGGGATAATGCCTTCGGTGCGGCACAGGTAATGAAAGGCGGCGAGGGCCTCGGTGTCGGTGATGCCCACGTATTCAGCGCGGCCGATGTCCTTCAGGAACGCGTGTTCAGGGCCGACGCCGGGGTAGTCGAGCCCGGCGCTGATGCTGTGGGTCTCGGTGATCTGGCCATTCTCGTCCTGCAGGATGTAGGTGCGGTTGCCGTGTAACACGCCGGGGCTGCCGCGCTGCAGCGAGGCCGAGTGTTTGCCGCTGTCCATGCCGTTGCCCGCCGCTTCGACACCGATCAGACGGGTGTTGGCGTGGTCGATGTAGGGGTAGAAGATGCCCATGGCGTTGGAGCCACCGCCGACACAGGCCACCACCGCGTCGGGCTGGCTCCCGTTTAGGAACTCGGGCATCTGGGTCAGGCATTCTTCGCCAATCACACTCTGGAAGTCTCGCACCATCATTGGGTAGGGGTGCGGGCCGGCCACGGTGCCAATGATGTAGAAGGTGTTGTCCACGTTGGCCACCCAGTCGCGCATGGCTTCGTTCAGGGCGTCCTTCAGCGTCTTGCTGCCCGAATCCACGGGCACCACGGTGGCACCCAGCAGCTTCATGCGGTAGACGTTGGGGCTTTGGCGCTTCACGTCTTCGCTGCCCATGTAGACGATACATTCCAGGCCGTAACGGGCACAAATGGTGGCGGTGGCCACACCATGTTGGCCGGCACCGGTCTCGGCAATGATGCGGGTCTTGCCCATACGGCGCGCCAGCATGGCCTGGCCGATCACGTTGTTGATCTTGTGCGCGCCGGTGTGGTTCAGGTCTTCACGCTTGAGGTAGATCTGCGCACCACCCTGTTCGCGGCTCATGCGGGCCGCGTGGTACACGGGGGAGGGGCGGCCGACGAAGTGTTTCAGCTCTGAGTGGAATTCAGCGAGGAAGGCCGGATCGTGCTGGTAACGCGCATAGGCTTCGCGCAGTTCGACGAGCGCGTGGGTCAGGGTTTCACTGGCAAAGCTGCCGCCGTAGATGCCGAAATGGCCCGATGCATCGGGCTGTTGGTAAGTCGTCATGGAGTTATTTCTTCCGCAAGGAGTTGATCGGCGGCACGCACGGCCGCGATGAACTGGTGAATTTTTTCCGGATCCTTGATGCCTTTGAGCGTGCCGCCTGTGGTGGCAGACACCTCGACCCCGGAGCTCACATCAACGGCCAGCGATGTGCAGCGTGGCCGTACCTGCCGAATGCCATCGGTCACGTTGGCAGCGTCGAGCCCACCACTCAAGACGAGGTGAGCGTTGACGTTTGGAGGAAGGAGTGACCAATTGAATGCTTTGCCGCCACCACCAAAACCGTCGACATGGGCGTCGAGCAGGATGGCCTGGGCTGTAGGGTAATCAGACGCGTATTTTACGAGGTCAAATGCCGCACCTGCGTCACCGAGGGGAATCCGCGCCGCACGCAGGTAGGGGCGGGCGCCCTGCGTTGTGGCGTCCAGGCAGTCCTGGTGTGTTTCATCACCATGAAATTGCACTGTAGCGCCCGGTATATGTGCGCAGGTAGCTATGATTTTTGATGCATCTTCGTTGACAAACAAGAGCACCGGTGTGACAAAAGGTGGCAGCCGCCGGGCCAGTTCTGCGGCCCGTTCCGGCGTCACATAACGCGGGCTTTTCGGGTACAGCACAAAACCGATGGCGTCGGCTCCGGCTGCTACGGCAGCGTCCACGTCCTGTTCACGGGTCAGCCCGCAGATTTTGATGCGGGTGCGCAGAACGGCAGGGCGGGGAGGGGTTTCAGTTTGGGGCGTGTTCACGGGAGCCAATCATACGCAGCCGTATGGTTGGGTAAGCCCCAATGAGAATCGTACACAGGGCCGAGAAAGTACAAACCGTTGGGCGAAAAGGTGGGTGCTGCCACTTCCCGCCTGCGCGCTGCCAGCACTTCGGCCATCCAGTCCACCGGTTTGTCACCCGTGCCCACGGCGACCAGGCAACCCATGATGTTGCGGATCATGTGGTGCAAAAAGGCGTTGGCTTCAAATTCAAAACGCCAGTAACACGTGGCACCCATACCCCGACGGTGGATACCGAGGTGGTTCAGGGTTTTGATGGGGGAGAGTGCCTGGCAGGCAGATGCGCGGAACGATGAAAAATCATGTTCACCCAGCAGCAGGTCGGCGGCTGCACGCATGGCCTCCTCATTCAGGGGGCGAAAAGCCCAACCGACCCGCCCGGCTTCGACGCTCGGGCGCACGGGGGACTGCAGCAGCACATAAGCATAGCGCCGGGCCGTGGCGCTGGCACGGCAGTGAAAGCTGTCCGGCACGGCTTGCGCCCACTGCACGGCAATGTCGGGTGGCAGGAAGCGGTTGGTGCCACGCACCCAGGAGGAGGGGGCCCGTTCCAGCACGGTGTCGAAGTGCACCACCTGCATCAGGCCGTGTACACCCGCGTCGGTGCGGCCCGCACACAGGGTGGAAACTTTGTGGGTGGTGAACTTGCCCAGCGCTGCCTCCAGCCGGTCCTGCACCGTGCGGCCCGAAGCCTGGCTTTGCCAGCCCTCATAGGCCTGGCCGTTGTACGCCACACCCAGGGCAATCCGCTGCCGGGGCTGGGGTGCTGGGGAGCTGTTGTCCGGCCTGGTTTCGTCGGAGGAGTCAGCAGGCCCGGACGGTGGCAGAGGGGTATCGGTGTGCGGCAGAGTGTCAGCCTGGATGTTCAGCCGAGTTCCGCCAGCAGGCGTTCGGCGCGGGTCTTCAGGCTGCCTGTGGCTTCGGCAATCACTTCTTCACACAGACTGCGGGCCCCTTCGGTGTCACCGATGGTGTTGAACTCTTGCGCCAACGCCAGTTTGGTGGCCAGTGGGCTGTCCTCCGAGCCTTCCGCGGCGGCGGCCAGTGGGGCTTGTGCGCTGTCCACCGGGGCGTCCAGGTCCAGCGAGATCGAACCCATGTCGAAATCGATCATGCCGGAGTTGGGGGCTAGCCAATCGGAGGCCGGTACCGTGTTGTGGGCCTCGACCTTGGGCGCCAGCGGGGCCAGGTCGGAGTTGTTTTCGAGCGTGAATTCCAGGTCGTCCACGGTGGACACGTCCAGCGTGGCATGGACCGGCTTGTGGGCCGCCAGGTCTTGTGGACGGGTCTCGGATGGCACATCGGTGGTGCCGGGCAGGTCGGACATACCGCTGTAGCCGGTGGTCAGGGGGGGGGCGCTCAAGGGGACAGGGGCGCTGATGTCCAGGTCGAGGTCCAGATCCAGGTCCAGCGCGTCGAATTGGGAGCCCCGGAACACGGGAGCTTCTGCGGCGGGCGCGGCAACGGCAGCCGCTGTGGCTGCTGCAGCCACACCCATACCCGCGCCGACGACTGCTGCAGCAGCCAGTCCACCGGAGCGGGTGGATGGGCGTGTGCCCGGTTGGTAAATCGGGTTGCGCGGGTCGATGTCGCGGCCGAGTTGGCTCACACGTTCCCATTCAGGGCCCTGGCCTTGGGTCAGGCGGTGCAGGTCGGCCCCCAGCGTCTGGAACGATGCCACGTCCTGGCGCTTGGCATAAATTTCCATCAGTTTGGCGTGGATCGCAAAACGCGAGGGGTGGCTGCGCAGCGCTTCTTTGAGGATTTCCTCGGCCTGCAGGTCACGGCCATAGGCCAGGTACACGTCGGCTTCGGCGACCGGGTCCACGTCCCCACCGGTATCGAGCTGGCTGTGGGTGTAGTTGAGTGTGGCGTTGCCGGTGGTGCTGTTGCCGCTGGTGTCCACCCGTTGGCCACCGCTGGCACCAAAAAAGGAGTCGGGGTGGGCACGGCTTTCCAGGAAGGAGCTGTCGAGTGATGCGGCCTGGCTGGCTTTTTTGGCGCGCGCACGCACGCCCAGTGCAGCCAACAACACTGCCAGGGCACCCAGCAGGGCCAGCAATGCCTTGTTGTCCAGCAAACTTTCCAGAAATCCAGGCTCAGGCATAGGTGTCGGCGCGGGTACGGCCGCTGCGGTGGGGGTGGGCTCTGCCGCAGATGCGGCAGCAGCTGGTGTGGTGGGGGCGGAGGCTGCATCAGCCGCTGCAACGGCCGCGACGGGCGCGGAAGTGGTTGCCGCCGGGGCCGATGCAGCGGCGTCGGCAGGTGCGGCAATGGCAGGAATGCCGGGGGCTGCCGCACTGGCGGTGGCATTGGCAGGGGCCGCGTTGCCGCTGGCAGCGCCGATGCGGTTCAGCTCGTTGATGTTCTTGGAAATCTCGGCCAGGCGGGTGGATGCATCCTTGGCGCGGTTTTCCTGGGCGATACGCTCTTCGTTGCTGCTGCCTTGGACGGCACCTTTGGACAAAGTCAGTTTGTCGGCTGCGTCAGCCGATGGTTTCTTGTCGGTGACCTGGGTTTCAACCCGGCCGCTGGCAGCCCGGTCGGCACCGGCGGTCTGGACAGCAGGTGCAATACCAGCGAGTTTGCTGCGGTAGTCGTTGAAGTCCCGGCTTTGGGCATTCACCTGCTGTTTGGCCGTGTCGACCGGCACGGCAGCAGCGGCTTTTTCACTGGGCATGTCCAGCACGGCACCCGCTTTGATGCGGTTGAGGTTGCCTTTGATAAATGCGTTGGGGTTGGCTTGCAGCAATGCGACCAGCATCTGGTCGAGGGACACACTGGCTGGTTTGTAGGCCGCGGCAATCTTGCTGGCGGTGTCGCCACGCTGAACGGTCACACCCTTGTCGGTGCCCGCACCGGTAGTGGCTGCAACTGCGGGCGCGCGGGGGGCTGGTGGTGCCACGGGGGCAGCAGGGCGTGGTGTGGCTGCGACCGAAGGGGCCGGGCTCGCGGGCCGGACGGTTTGTGCCGGGGCGGGGGCCACCCTGGGAGCGGCGGGCGGCGTGATTTGGGGTGCAGTGGCGACGGCGGCCGGGGCACGGGTTACAGGCGGGTCGAGCAGCAGGGTGTAGTCGCGCACGGTGCGGCCTGCGGCCCAGTTGGCGTCCAGCACCAGGTCCAGAAAAGGCTCGTTGACGGGGCGGTCACCGGTGATGCGCAGCACGGTGCGGCCGTCCGGGCGCTTTTGCAGTGCCAGACGCAAACCGTTCAGGGCCGGGTTGTATTCGAGGCCCGCCGCTTTGTAGGCTTCGGGCGAAGCAATGGCCGCGCGCAGCGACTCGGCTTCGGCGGCATTGATCTCGGGAATGTCGATTTCTGCCCGCAGTGGCTCACCCAGACCGGACAGCACGGACAGGCGGCCCAAGGCCAGCGCGTTGGCATCCGAGGCCGACAGGCCCATGGCGCAGGCCAGCGCAACAGCGCCAGCAATGGTGGAAAACCTGGATCGGAGTGGTGTAGCCATGGCTGGAAGCGTTCCCTCAATGCGGTCGGCAGACTTTACTTTTCTTGTCATATTGGGACACACTTTGTCACTAATTTGTGAAAAGCACCATAACATCAATGAATTGGCATGACAAGTGACGGTAGGGGGCTGCCGCTGCGGGGGATGCCTCTGAATGCCAGGTTCATGCCATCTGTGGCGCGACCACAACGACCCGCCAGGGCGGGCCGTTGGTTACAAATCAAGCGACGATCAATGTGCATCCAGCAGGATACGCAGCATGCGGCGCAGCGGTTCGGCAGCGCCCCACAGCAGCTGGTCACCGATGGTAAACGCACCCACATATTCCGGGCCCATGGCCAGCTTGCGGATACGGCCGACAGGGATACCCATGGTTCCCGTCACCGCCACCGGTGTCAGGTCCTTGACGGTGGCTTCGCGTGTATTGGGCACCACTTTTACCCACTCATTGTCGGCGGCGATCAGTGCTTCGAGGTCGGCCAGGGGCACGTTCTTCTTGAGCTTGAAGGTGAGTGCCTGGCTGTGGCAGCGCATCGCACCCACACGCACGCAGAAACCATCTACCGGAATGGCGCTGGAGCCAAAGTCTGCGCCCAGGCCCAGGATCTTGTTGGTCTCGGCCATGCCCTTCCACTCTTCCTTGGAAACGCCCCAGCTCGGGTCGTCCTGGCTCTTGCCGATGCCCAGATCCTTGTCGATCCAGGGGATCAGCGAGCCGCCCAGTGGCACACCAAAGTTGGCGGTTTCAGCCGCACTCAGTGAACGCTGCTTGGCGATGACCTTGCGGTCGATCTCCAGAATGGCGCTCTTGGGGTCGTCCAGCAAAGCCTTCACTTCGGCATTCAGCGTGCCGTACTGCGTGAGCAGCTCGCGCATGTGCTGGGCACCGCCGCCCGATGCGGCCTGGTAGGTCTGGGTGCTCATCCATTCGACCAGGCCCGCCTTGTACAGCGCACCCACACCCATCAACATACAGCTGACGGTGCAATTGCCGCCGACCCAGTTCTTGCCACCCTTGGCCAGCGCGTCCTTGATGACGGGCATGTTGACCGGGTCCAGCACGATAACCGCGTCTTTTTCCATACGCAGTGTGGAAGCGGCATCGATCCAGTGGCCGTTCCAGCCAGCGGCACGCAGCTTGGGGAACACTTCAGAGGTATAGTCGCCGCCCTGGGCAGTGATGATGATGTCGCACTTCTTCAGCGCATCGATGTCATGTGCATCTTTGAGTGTGGTCTCGTTCTTGGCCTGTGCCGGGGCCTTGCCGCCTGCATTGGAAGTCGAGAAAAACACCGGCTCGATCAGACCGAAGTCACCTTCTGCCTGCATACGGTCCATCAGAACCGAACCGACCATGCCACGCCAACCGACGAGGCCCACCAACTTGCTGCTCATGACAACGCCCTTTCAAATAAAGAAAAATACCCCGCGACCAGCGTGCAGACTGTGGGGCCCGGCTCGTCAGGCCGGGAGGGCGCACGACGAACCAGGCTCGGTCAGCCCTTAATGGTCGTGGTTTTGGTGATGGTTGCGCGCACGGCCACACCAGCCAGGGCGGCAGATGTGTTGTTCAGGAGGAACGGGCGGGCGGCAAACATGGGGTGCAATTGTAGCGGATCAGGTGCCCCTGCGGGGCCCGAGCCCTGCCATACTTGGGTAACACACCACTTCAGGCCTCACCCATGTTGACAGCCCTGCGCGTCGGTCTTGCCACCCTTGCCTTGGCGGCCATCGGCCAGCAGCTGGTGATCCACATCGGTGCGTCCTACAGCGTGCTGAACTTCTTCAGCTACTTCACCAATCTCTCGAACCTGTTTGCGGCGGTCGTCCTGCTGCTGAGTGTCTTCAGCCCCTCATTCCAGCGCGGTGGTGCAGGGGATGTGGTGCGGTACCTGTCCACGGTGAACATGGCCGTTGTCGGCCTGGTTTTTGCCGTGCTGCTGCGTGATGTGGATCTGGGCGCACTGCTGCCGTGGGTCAACTTTGTTCTGCACTACGTGATGCCGGTGGCGATCGTGCTGGACTGGTTGCTGAAGCCACCCACGGGAAAGCTGCAAGCCCAACACCTGGCGCTGGCGCTGGTGTTCCCTGTTGTGTACCTGGTGTATGTCGTTCTGCGCGGCGCCAGTGTGGGCTGGTATCCGTATCCGTTTCTCAACCCCGCGCATGTGGGCGGTTATGGCGGCGTTGCGGTGTATGGGCTGGGTATCGCCGTCACCTTTTTGCTGGTGTCTTGGGCGTTGCTGGTGGCGGGTAACCGTCTTCGTGGCGCACATGGCAAACCCCACGCAGTCTCCTCCAGGTAAAAAGAAAAGGGCAGCCAATGGGCCGCCCTTTGTGTCTGGCTGGGTCGCTGGATGGATCAGCCCAGCGCCTTCACCACTGCATCGCCCATCTGCACCGTGCCCACCTTGGTCGTGCCTTCGCTGTAGATGTCCGGCGTGCGCAGGCCTTGCACCAGCACCTTTTGCACGGCGGCTTCGATGCGGTCGGCGGCCTCAACTTGGTTCAGGCTGAAGCGCAGCATCATGGCGGCGCTCAGAATGGTGGCCAATGGGTTGGCGACACCTTTGCCTGCGATGTCGGGCGCGCTGCCGTGGCTGGGTTCGTACAGGCCCTGGTTCTGCG
>JAGOEY010000235.1 GCA_017997515.1 Burkholderiaceae bacterium
CCTTGGCGGGCGAAGAACGTTTGCGGCACTTCATCAACCGTATCGTGGAAGAGTATTCAGGGGCACAGGATGCCCACCGCGTCTTGACCGAAGACGTACGATTTCTGGAGCCGGACGACCGCGAACGCATCCTGAACAAGGAGCGCCAGGTGGTTGCGGCATTTTCACGGGCCGTCACCGAAATGCGGCCCGAGCTGGCAAGCGCACATTTGGCCAAACCGCTCACTATGCTCTTGTTCGGCATGGTCAACTGGATGTTCACCTGGATCAAGCCGGACGGCGAGTTGAACCACGCAGCCATGGGGCCTATCGTGGCAGACCTGTTCCTGGGTGGCATCGGCAATGTACAGCCCCCCGCCGCCACACCTGCCAAAACAAAGCCGCGGAAAACGCGGGCAAAACCACCCGCCCTGGCGGCCAGTCACTAATCCATCATCGGGCGCCACGCTGTACACGCGGCACCCTGGTTCTCAACGCTTCATCTGGCAGGTGGTGGGCAGTTCCGCCTGCGCTGCGGTGATCTGCTTGACCACCCGGAAGCCGTAACCCGAGCCTTCGACGTCGAACTTGACGCCGGGTGTGCCCTGTTTGTCCATCACCCCCACCGCCAGCCCTTGCTGGAACTGGTGGTCGGAGGCCCGCATACGGCCGGACTGGCCCGCCAGCGTGACCTGGGCCCTTTCCAGTTGGGTTGCAACGTCGGCCACGTCAATGGCAGCGGGCTTGTTCGCACCCGCACGTTCAATAGCCTGCGCCAGGGACTCGACCATCAGCTGCATACGCATGTGGACGTAGTCGTCTTCCGGTTTGGGGAAACGCTCGCGGAACGACTGGTAGAACTGTTCGCTGCCCTGGGTCGGGAAGTTGGGCAACCAGTCGGCCACGGCCACGACCTTGCCCACTCCTGCGTCACCAATGGCGGCAGGCGCACCCAGTGCATTGCCATAGAAGGTGTAGAACTTGCCGTCAAACCCGGCATCCTTGGCAGCCTTCACCAGCAAGGTCAGGTCGTTACCCCAGTTGCCGGTGATGACCGCCTGGGCACCACTGGCCTTGATCTTGTTGGCGTAGGGCAAAAAGTCCTTCACCCGGCCCACGGGGTGTAATTCGTCACCCACCACCTGCACGTCAGGCCGCTGCAAACCCAGCTGGGCCTTGGCCTCGCGCAGCACGGCCTGGCCGAAGCTGTAGTCCTGGCCGATCAGGTACACCTTTTGCAGCGCCCGGTCGTCCTTGATGGTCTGCATCAAGGCTGCCATGCGCATGTCGGCATGGGCATCAAAACGGAAGTGCCAGAAGCTGCACTTCTCATTGGTCAGTGCCGGGTCCACCGCCGAATAATTGAGGAACAACACCCGCCGCGCCGGGTCACGCTCGTTGTTCTTGTTGATGGCGTCCAGCAAAGCCGCAGCCGTGGCCGACGAATTGCCCTGCACCACAAACTGCGCCCCGTCGTCGATCGCCGCGCGCAAGGCCGACAGTGCTTCCTCGTTCTGTCCCTTGCTGTCATAACGCACGATGGCCAAAGGCCGGTTGCCACCGGGCAGTTTCACACCACCACGAGCATTCACCCGCTCCGTGGCCCAGACCAGGTTGCGGAACACCGACTCACCGGTGTTGGCGAAGGGCCCGCTGAAGCTCTCGACCATCGCTATGCGCACTGGCGGCGCACCCGCGGCAGACTGCGCCAGCACGACGCTGGTCGTGCACGCAGATAACGCTGCGATTGACAATTTCAAGACCACCCGGTTCAGATATTTCATACAAAAAATCCCTTGCAAATCAACGTGTTGCACACAGATTGAAACCATGCGGCAATCACTGTGAGAGCCGCGCAGTGTATAGGAGTTACCCTGATGCTTTTCACACCCGTTATCCGCCGCGCAGCCCCTCATTCCCCCCACGCTGCCGTGGACCCTTCGTTTGAACGTTTCTTCCGTGGCGGGTCTTTTGCAGCCCCTGCTCCCACCGGCACCAAGGGCTACACAGTGGAGCAGGATGAGACCACCCACACGCTGACCATCGACGTGCCGGGTGTGGCCCGCGAACACCTGTCCATTGGCATCGAAGGTGCCGTGGTGCGGATCGAAAGCCTGGCCGACGCACCCCGCAAGGTCAAATGCGCCTTTGAGTTGCCGCAGGACATCGACACCACCACCAGCTCTGCCAAGCTGGAAAACGGCGTGTTGACCCTGAAACTCGCCAAACTGGCCCCCGTGAGCAAGGTCACGCCCCTGACCGTGAACTGACACCAAGCGCTTTTGATGGCTCCTCTGGCGCTGCGCTGCAGCAGCGTCTTTTCCTGGCCACGGAACGTAGGTTCCGTGGCCATTTTTTCTGTTGTGCACCATTTCAGAGCCTAAACTTCCGGCCATGAAGTTCCTCAAATCTGTTGTGTACGGCATCGCCAGCAACCTGCGCAAATCGCGCCAGCGCAAGCCCGCCGGAAGCCGCTCTTACGCCTGCCAGTGTGAGCGCCGGGTTTTCTTTCGCAACAGTGCATGCCTGGCCTGCCACACCCCCCTGGGCTACGAGCCCACCACGGCGCGGGTTGTGCCGCTGCAAGAAGGCACAGAGCCCGGCACCTGGGCGGTGTACGGCACCACCGGTGGCACCCAGTTCATGCGCTGCGCGAACTTCGACACCGCAGCGGGCTGCAACTGGCTGGTGCACCCCGACAGCACCACCCCGCTGTGCCTGGCCTGCTGCCTGAACCGCACCATCCCCGTCCAGGACGACCCCGAAAACCAGATCCTGTGGGGCAAGATCGAGCTGGCCAAACGCCGGCTCGTGTCCCAGCTGCTGTCGCTGGGCCTGCCCGTGCGTTCCAAAGAAACGGACGACACCGAACACGGCCTGGCGTTTGACTTTTTGCGTGCGCTGCCCGACGGCCCGGTGGTGATGACCGGCCACGCCAACGGCATCATCACACTCAACGTTGAAGAGGCCGACGACGCCACCCGCGAACGGGTGCGTGCCGCCATGCGCGAGCCCTACCGCACCTTGCTGGGTCATTTGCGCCATGAGGTCGGGCACTACTACTGGGACCGGCTGGTCTGGGACAGTGTCTGGCTCGAAGAATTCCGCACCCTGTTTGGCGACGAACGCGCCAGTTACGCCGACGCGTTGAAGAAGAACTACGAAGAAGGCCCACCCGCCGACTGGGCCCTGCGTTTTGTCAGCACCTATGCCGCCAGCCACCCCTGGGAAGACTGGGCCGAAACCTGGGCGCACTACCTGCACATGCACGACACGCTGGACACCGCGCTGAGTTTTGGCCTGGGTGCCGACGACGTGGAAATCGACTTCGAGCCGTTCTCACGCGACGTGTTGTGGCAGCCCGATGTGGATGGGGCGCAGGAATTCCTGGACTTCGTCAACGCCTGGGTCGAACTGACCGGTGTGCTCAACGAGATGTCGCGCAGCATGGGGGTGCACGACTTCTACCCCTTCGTGCTGAACCGCGCCGTGGTGGCCAAGCTGCA
>JAGOEY010000236.1 GCA_017997515.1 Burkholderiaceae bacterium
CAGGCCCCGCTGGAAGTGACCGAGTCGCTGGAACAGTTACGCGTGTTGTGGCATGGCCACCGGATCGCCGTACACGTCACCTCGGAAGCACCGGGACCGGGTGTGGATACACCGGCTGATCTGGCGCTCGTGCGCACCCTTTTTCCAGGCACCCAAGAGTGACAGCCAAGGGTGTAAGCATGTAAGTCAATAGCAGGGTCTGCATGGTATTCTCGAAGCAGACAATGGCAGCGCGCCTGCGGTGGAGGCCGCACCGCGCTGGCAGCCGATTTCACACTATCCAAGGGACACCACCATGAGACTGATTTTGCTGGGCGCACCAGGCGCCGGGAAGGGCACGCAAGCGGCATTCATCTGCCAGAAATTCGGCATTCCCCAGATCTCCACCGGCGACATGCTGCGCGCTGCGGTCAAAGCAGGCACGCCACTGGGTCTGCAAGCCAAGTCCATCATGGAATCCGGCGCACTGGTCAGCGACGACCTCATCATCAACCTCGTCAAGGAACGTATTGCCCAGCCCGACTGCGCTGCGGGTTTCCTGTTCGACGGGTTTCCCCGCACCATTCCGCAAGCGGACGCGATGAAGGCTGCGGGCGTCAAACTCGACCACGTGCTGGAAATTGATGTGCCGTTTGACGCGATCATCGAACGTATGAGTGGCCGCCGCTCCCACCCCGCCTCGGGCCGTACCTACCACGTCAAGTTCAACCCACCCAAGGTGGACGGCCAGGACGACGTGACCGGTGAACCCCTGGTGCAGCGCGAGGACGACCGCGAAGAAACCGTGCGCAAACGCCTCGATGTGTACGACGCGCAGACACGCCCGCTGGTGGCCTACTACTCCGAATGGGCCAAGGCCGACCCGGCAGCGGCACCGCGTTACAGCGCTATCAGCGGCACTGGCAGCGTGGAAGAAATCACCGCCCGTGCACTGAAGGCACTGGCGGGCTGAATCTTCACCAGCCCCCCAAAAAAGCCGCTTTGCGGTTTTTTTTGCGTCTGGACTTTTTTAGGCTGCAGCGCGGCAGTCGGCCGCCATCAACTCCAGCACCATCGCCACCCGCGCCTTGACCGGAGACAAACCGTCGGCGCTGGGCAGCGTACTTGCCGCCGTGGGCAAAATCCGCCCCTGCGTGCAACGCGTGGCACGGACTACCGCCACCCCTGCAGCCTGGGCGCGTAACAGCGCAGCATCCAGCGCCTGGTGCACCGTGCCGTTGCCCGTGCTTGCCACCACCAGGCCGCGCAGCGCTGGTGTGGGCGCAGCCGGTGCCAGCAGCAAGGCATCCACCGCCGCGCCGCTTGCACCAGCATGGGACATGACAATTTCCACCCGGGGCCACGGCGCGCCTTTTACTACAAAATCAATAGCTGGTTGCGCCCACCCCTGCTGCGCCAGAGGCCAATTTCGCACCAAAACGACCTTCCCCTCTTCCACATAGGCCACCGGCCCCGCGTCCCGCGAGTCGAACGCATCCAAGCGGTAAGGGTGCACCTTCTGCACATGCTGCGCGCTGTGGACCGCCCCTGCGCACACCGCCACCACACCACATGCCTGCGGGGCAAGCACCACGGCCACCGCGTCCATGAGGTTTTGCGGGCCGTCGGGCACCAGCGCCGTGGCGGGCCGCATGGCACAGGTCAGCACCACCGGTTTGGTGGGCTGCAACACGGTCTGCAGGAAAAACGCGGTTTCTTCCAAGGTGTCGGTGCCATGGGTGATCACCACCCCCTGCACCTCTTCATCCGCCAGCCAGTGCGCCACACGGCCCAGCAAAGCCGCCCACACACCAAATTCCATGTCCTTGCTGTCCAGCTGCGCGACCTGCTCCGTCTCGATGGCCAACCCGCAAAGACCGGGCACCGCCGCCAGCAAGTCCTGGATGCCCACCTGTGCAGCGGTGTAGCCAATGTTGTCGCCCGCGGTGGCAGCCGTGCCCGCAATCGTCCCGCCCGTGCCCAAAAAAACGATCTTTTTAGCTGCTTTCATTGTTGCAATGCGCCCACATGGCTTGTATGTTTTGAAAAACTGGTTAAAAATACAGTTACTGGATATCCAGACAGTTACGCAGTCTTGCAATAGCAGCTGCGTAATAGCCCCGCAACCTCACCCCAGGAGGCCCGCCATGATCGACATGCCCCATCTGCCCGCCAAGCTTACCGCCCGCCAGCAACAGATTCTGGAGCTGATCCAGACCGCCATTTCCCGCACCGGCGCACCGCCGACCCGTGCCGAAATTGCGGCCGAACTCGGCTTCAAATCAGCCAACGCGGCTGAAGAACACCTCCAGGCCCTGGCGCGCAAAGGGGTGATCGAGCTGGTCAGCGGCACCTCACGCGGCATCCGTTTGCGCGGTGACAGCCTGCGCTCCCTCAACGCCTCCCGCGGCGGCATGCAATTTTCGCTGCCCCTGCCCGGCCTGGCCCAGCTGGCACTGCCCCTGATTGGCCGCGTGGCGGCAGGCTCGCCCATCCTGGCGCAGGAACATGTCGACCAGACCTACCATGTCGAAAGTAACCTGTTCCAGCACAAGCCCGACTACCTGCTGAAAGTGCGCGGCATGTCCATGCGCGACGTCGGCATCATGGACGGTGACCTGCTGGCCGTGCAGTCCACCCGCGACGCCAAAAATGGCCAGATCGTGGTGGCCCGGCTGGGCGAGGACGTCACCGTCAAACGTTTCCGCCGCACTGCCCAGGCCATCGAGTTACACGCCGAAAATCCCGACTTCCCCACCATCATCGTGGCGCCCGGTGAGCCTTTCGAAATTGAAGGCCTCGCGGTTGGCCTGATCCGCAACACCATGCTGATGTAGCGCATGGTTTCTTGAATGGGGAGTACGGCTCACGCCGCATTTCCGGCTGCAACAGGTGGCGGGCGTATGAACATGGCAAGTCATCACCCTGCTGCAGCACTCTTTGCAATCCTGCCTGTGTCCAACCTCTGAACTTTTGGGAGTTTCACATGGGAATCGCTTTGTCTGCCACCGTCCGTCTTTTCTCGCCCCTGTCCGTGGCCATGGCGCATTGGCTGCGACCTTCGGCACCACCGTCCATTGCGGGTTACCGTGTTGCCTTGCCGCCAGCCTCACTGGTACCAGCGTCCTGCGACAGCCGGGGCACCCGCCAGGCCGAGCGCCTGAATCCGCACCCGGCCCATTCACTGCGGCGGCCACTGCGGGTGGTGCGCATCGTCGATACAGGCCATACCGCTGCCTCTGCGGGCAGGATGACCATTTCGGGCAGCATGGCCGACGTCTGCGCCGAGCTGGACCGCCTGGTGAAAGCCGAGGCCACCCGGCATTAAGGGGATACATCGAACCAGTCTTTCGCACCGGGTAAACATTTGAAACGCTGGCCCGTTCCAACGGTGGGGCGTTAACTTTCCGCTGTGTGAAGGCACAATCGGGGTCATGAATATTGTGATCCTCGATGACTACCAGGATGCGGTGCGCAAATTAAGCTGTGCGGCCCGGCTGGACCC
>JAGOEY010000237.1 GCA_017997515.1 Burkholderiaceae bacterium
TTTATGGGCCGCACCTTTGCCCACAAACACCCGGAGTTGCAACTGGGTGCCGACCCGCGCCACTGGAGCGATGACGACGTGCTCAAGGCCATGGCGCTGTTTGGCGATGATCTGCCGGGTAACCTGGTGGTGGGGGACGCGGCGCTGCAGCGTTTTTACACCCTGCCTGCACGCGCGTCACAGGTGGCGTCCCACCTGGACTATGCCGATCTGGCCGAGCAGGCCATGCGGGGCACACTGCCGGGCTCGTCGGCTGGCGGCGAGCAGCCCAAGTTCTGTACCCAGGTGGACGGCAAACATGTCCTCGTCAAGTTTTCCCCCGCTGGCAGTTCGGACGTGGACCAGCGCACCCGTGACCTGCTGGTGTGTGAACACCTCGCGCTGCAGACCCTGGCCGCAGCCGGGCTGCCCTCTGCACGCACCCGCATCCACTCCGTCGCCGGGCGCACCTTTCTGGAGGCGGAGCGCTTTGACCGCACGCCGCAGGGCCGTATCGGCATGGTGTCGTTGCTGGTGTACGACGCGCAGTACATCGGCGAGATGGACAACTGGGCCGCCACCGCCCAGCGTATGGCCGCGCGTGGGCTGCTGACACCACAGGACGCTGCCGACCTGTGCCTGCTGGAGGCCTACGGCATCCTCATCGCCAACACCGACCGCCACTACGGCAACATCTCGCTGCTGCTGGACCAGGACGACTGGCGTTTGTCACCCACCTACGACATGCTGCCCATGTTGTATGCAGCTGTAAACGGAGAGCTGGTGGCGCGCGACTTCAGCGCCCGCAGCCTGCACCCTAGCGCGGCCACCCTGGCCGCCTGGCCCCGTGCGCTGGAACTGGCGCGCACGTTTTGGCAGGTGGCAGCGGCGGACGGGCGCATTTCTGCCAGTTTCCAGGCCATCGCGCGGCAAAATTTGCAGAGTCTGGGCGCGGGATAAAACTTCCAAACAGGTAGAACCCCTGTTGTGTCAACTTGTAAGCGGTGGCTGAATGTGAGGAGTTCCTCCATTCCTCCAAAGCAAAATGAAGACAACACATTCGATGGCCCTCGCGGTGCTGGTGGTCGCCTCCAGCCAGGCGGCACAGGCACAGATTCTGATCGGCCAGACCAGCGGTTTTTCCGGGCCCGTGGCGGCGGGGGTCAAGGAGACCACGGCCGGGGCCATGCTGTACCTGGACCGTGTCAACGCCAAAGGTGGCGTGGGTGGTCAAAAGATCGAAATCGTCACGATGGACGACAAATTCGAGCCCCCGCTGGCCGCTGAAAATGCCCGCGAGCTGATCGAAAAGAAAAACGTGGTGGCCTTGTTCCTGAACCGGGGCACCCCCCACACCGAGGCTATCCTGCCGTTGCTCGAAAAACACCGCGTGCCGCTGGTGGCCCCGTCCACCGGGGCCATGGTGCTGCACCAGCCGGTGAAAAAATACGTCTTCAACGTACGCGCCACCTACCAGCGTGAAGCCGAAAAAGCCCTGGTGCACCAGGCCAGCATCGGCATGACCAAAATCGCCGTCATCTACGCCGACGACAGTTTTGGTGAAGACGGCCTGGCCGGGGCCCAAAAAGGCCTGCAAAAAGCCAAGCTGGAGGCCGTAGGTATCCACAAATTCAACCGCACCAAGCCGGACTTCTCGGCCATCGTGCCGGAAGTGGTGAAGTCCGGTGCGCAGTCGGTGCTGCTGGTGGCCTCGGGCAGCCATGCGGTGGCCGCCATCAAGGCGCTGCGGGCGGCGGGCAGTGCCGCGCAGTTTGTGACCCTGTCCAACAACGCCACGACGGGTTTTGTGGCCAGCCTGGAGGGCAACGCCCGGGGTGTCATCGTCAGCCAGGTGTTCCCGCAATCCCAGTCGTATGCGGTGGTCAAGGAAATGGAAGACGCCGCCCGCGCCAAAGGTTTGACCGGCACCAGCCCGGCCATGCTGGAAGGTTTTACCGCCGCCAAGGTGCTGGTCGAAGCCCTGCGCCGCACCGGCGGCAAACCTACGCGTGAGCAGTTGCAGGCGGCGCTGGAGGGCATGGCCCGGTATGACCTGGGCGGGCTGGAGGTGGGTTACAGCCCGACCGACCACACCGGGCTGGACTTTGCCGACCTGTCCATCATCGGCAGCGACAACAAGTTCCGCCGTTAGACGGCGCCAAGGCGCGTGATGCGGCATGCCGGACAAGTTCCGGCGTGAAATGGGCGTTGTTGCCTACATGGCCTGGGCGGGCGGGTAGGCACACTGCCCCACAATGGTTTGGCGCAGTTCTTGCGCGCCTGCCTGTTACCCGAAAGACCCCATGGCCGAATCCATCCTTCTGACTACCGCCCGCGTCACCACCTTTGACGGCGACCGGCTGCTGACCGGTGCCAGCGGCTTTTTCTTTGAGCGTGACACACGCCTGTATTTCGTCACCAGCCGGCACGTGCTCATCGACAAACCCAGCAAACACTTTCCCAACCGCATCGAGATCGAGTTACACACCGATGCGGTCAACCTCACCAGCGCCAGCGCGCTGTCGGTCTGGTTGTATGTGGACGGCAAAGCCGTCTGGCGCCAGGGCCGGGACGCGGCCGGTGACATTGATGTGGCGGTGGTCGAAATCGACCGCAGCGCCTTGCCCGCCACCACCGTGCTGCAGTGTTTCACCACCGACCACCTGCAGGATTCGCTGGACGACGTGGAGGTGGGCAGTGTGCTGCTGATCGTGGGTTACCCGCTGGGTTTTCACGACACGGTGTACCACCTGCCGGTCGTGCGCCAGGCGGTGATTGCGTCGTCTTTTGGTGTGCGTTTCCAGGGCCAGGGGTACTTCCTGACCGACGCCCGCACCCACCGCGGCACCAGTGGTGCCCCCGTGGTCATGCGCGTGCCGGGCAGCACCGATGCGTTGCCGTGGAAGCTGCTGGGCGTGCATTCGGCCCGCATGGACATGGGCACGCGTGACCTGAAGCTGGACGAGTCGCTGGGCCTGAACAGCGCGTGGTACGCCGACATCCTGCTGACCCTCACCAACGTGTTGGCACCGGTGGCCGAGCCCGATCCGTCGGAGCTGGTGGACGACGGTGCGCCGGTCACGGCCCCCTTGCCTGCTGCGTAATACGTCTCTCAAACGTCTTCAGGCCGTGCCCATCCGCTGAAACAGCCCGCCGGGCAGCCGCGCCACCTGCCCGTCCAGCTCCAGTTCCAGCAGCCGCACTTGCAGGGCGGCGGCGTCGATGCCGGTGCGGGCCACCAGGGCGTCGAGCCCTGTGGGGTCAAACCCCAGCGCGGCCAGCACGTCGTCGGGTGCCAGCTCTGCATCTGCGTCTGTATCGCTGGCGTCGGCCGCGGGGAACAGGCTGGGGGTGCGGGTGCCCGGCAGCAGTAACTCCTCCAGCACATCCTGCGCCGACTCCACCAGTTTCGCGCCCTGCTTGATCAGCGCGTGGCAGCCGCGTGACTGCGGCGCGTGGATGGAGCCCGGAATCGCAAACACCTCCTTGCCCTGCT
>JAGOEY010000238.1 GCA_017997515.1 Burkholderiaceae bacterium
GCCTGGGCATGCGGATTACGCGGCCAGGCAAACGCAGTCAGCGCCGACTGCTGGTTGGCGCGCCCGGCCCACACGGCCAGCAGCAGCAACACCGCAATGGCGCTGACCAGCAGCACTACACCGGCCCACGCGCTGTGCCAGAGCGCGCCCTGGTCGATCCAGAACCACAACATGTCGGCGACCAGCACGGTCAGCAGCCAGACGCTGCCAACATGCAGCGCGCGGGCCAAACCGACGGGTATGGCGGTGTCCTGTTTGTCACTGTGCCGCAGCATCCAGTAGTGCAGCACCAGCACCACCGGCCAGATGATCCAGGCCGGGAAGTCCAGCACATGGTGGCCCATGCCCACCTGCCCGAAGGCGGTGAAACCCATCACCACCAAGGTGGCACGCGCGGGCCAGCCGGCCACGGGCCACTGCAGCCGCCGCCCCAGCAGGAAGGACAGGCCCGCCGACAGCACCAGCACCAGCATGGCCAGCAGCTGGGCGGTACTCTGGCCAAACACCGGCACCGGCAACGCGCCGGATTCGAGCGCGGGTGTGGCGCGTGTCACCTCCAGCAGCCAGGCCAGGCACCAGAACACAAAACCGTAGAGGTAGAGCGGGCTCGACAGCTCGCGTTCCACGTTGGTATACAGCTGCGCCCAGCGTGATCCGCTGTGGGGCAGCGGCTTGCGCAGCCACCAAGCCAGCAGCAGGGCGGGTAATGCAATCAGCAGTGCGCCCATAAAACGCGGGTTCAGCAGCGCCATCGCCCACACGTCGCTGGCCGCCATGGTCGAGAAGCTCAGCATGGCGGCGGACTGCAGCAGCAGGCCAAACAGGCGCGGCATCCAGCGGGCCTGGCGCATGCCCACCCAGAACGCGCCCGCACCTTCAAGCGCCCAGACGGCGGACGTCCACTGCGCGTCCAGCGCCAGGGGCACGGCCAGTGTGGCAAAACCCACACCCACGGCGGTGAAACATTCGACCAGCAGCCGGTAAGCGGGCTGGCCCCGGCGCGACAGCCCCAGCGCCAGCAGCAGGTAGAGCGCCCCCAAAGCCAGCGCCGAAAAAGCACTGCCCAACGGCAGGTGCTGCACCAGCCCCACCTGCAGGCCAAAAGCCACCAGCGGGGTGCCGAACACCAGGGTGGAATCCACCGCATTGCCCAGCTTCGTCGGTGTGTTGCGGGCATAGAGGATGGCCGCCGCCACATAGACCAGCACGAAGGCGATGAGGAAGGGCTGGGTGCTGGCGAACTGGCCGCTGTGGTACTGGAGCACACCCCAGGTGGTGGCCACACCAAAGGTGGCCAGAAAACCCAGCAGGTTCAGCACGCGCCACGAACGCTTGAAAGCGATGAACAGGATGGCGAGGTTCAGCACCAGGTAGTAGCTGAACAGCCCCACATGGCTGCCCTGCCCTGTGGACAGCAGCACCGGCACCGCAAAACCACCCGCAAACGCCGCCACGGCGAGTGCCTTGGAGTTTTGCAGTAGCGCCAGCGCACAACTGAGTGCACACACCACCATCATCAGCACAAAAGCCAGCAGCGGCGGCACCAGGCCGTACAGGCGGAACGCGGCAAACACGGTGAGGTACATCACCGCCACACCACCCCCCTGCAGCGCCAGCGCGAAACCGGGTTTGGCCAGTCGTTTGCGAAAACCCACGGCCAGCAGCGCAATACCTGCCGCACCAATGGCCGCAAGCCGCAACTCCACCGGGAACAGGCCCGCCACCGCCGCATACCGCGCCAGGAACGACAGGCCGATGAACAGAATCACCAAACCCACCCGCACGATGGTGTTGCCGCCCAGCAGCCAGTCGCGGGCGGCACCCACGGCCTGCGCGGCAATGGACGGTGGGCGGGGGGCGGCTGGCGCTGCCGGAGGTCGCACGGGTGCAGAGGCCACAGCCGCATCCGGTGTGCGCTGCGCAGGGCTGGCGGGAATACTTGCGTGTTCGGGCACATCCGCCACGCCCAGGTCCAGATCCACCCCACGGTCCAGCTGCTCAGTGGGCGCGAAATCAGGGTGCGGCCGGGGCGGCGCAGTGGCCGCCGCACGGGGGGCCTGCGGCACCAGCGCAGCAGCCCGGCTGGCCGCAGCCACTTCGCTGCGTACGGCTTTGCGCAGCGTCAGCCCCGCAATCGCCCCCAGCACCGCACCCACCACCGCGCCCGCTTCATCCCAGCCCGGCCACAGCAGACCCAGAATTGCACCCCACACCACGCCCCATAACACCATAGTGTTTCCCTCGCTTTTTTATGCCCACCGGTCCGCCGGTGGATGGGGGCGATAGTGCCACGACTTCAGCCCTTGGGCAGTTTGGCCGGGCGGCTCCAATTGGCGATGCTGACCTGTTTGCCCCGTGCCACGCTGAGTGCGCCGGGTGCGGTGTTTTTGGTGATGGTGGAGCCGCCGCCCACCGTGCCACCTGCACCAATGGTGACCGGTGCCACCAGCACACAGTTGCTGCCGACATGGACGTCGGCTTCGATGACGGTGCGGTGTTTGTTGGCACCGTCGTAGTTGGCGGTGATGCTGCCTGCGCCGTAGTTGACGCGTTCACCCACGGTGGCGTCGCCCAGGTAGGCCAGGTGGTTGGCCTTGGCACCCTTGGCCAGGGTGGAGTTTTTGACCTCAACAAAGTTGCCGATGTGCACGTCGGCCCCCAGCTGCGCGCCAGGGCGCAGGCGGGCGAACGGGCCGATGAGTGCGCCCTCCCCCACGGCCACACCGAGTTTTTCGCCGTCGATATGGGTGAAGGGGTGGATGACAGCACCCGCGGCGATGGTGGCGTTGGCAATGACGCAGTTGGCACCAATCCGCACGCCTGCGCCCAGCTGCACCTGGCCTTCAAAGAGGCAGTTGACGTCGATCTCCACGTCTTGCGCACAGTCCAGCGTGCCGCGCACATCAAAACGTGCCGGGTCGGCCAGGCGCACGCCCTGCTCCATCAGTGCATCGGCCTGGCGGCGCTGGTACACACGTTCCAGTTCGGCTAGCTGGGCGGGGCTGTTCACACCCGCCACCTGGGGCGCGTCGGTGATCTTGTGCGCGGCCACGGCCACACCGTCGGCCACGGCGAACTTGACGATGTCGGTCAGGTAGAACTCGTTTTGTGCATTCTTGTTGTCCAGCCGCGCCAGCCACCCGCGCAGCAGGCGCGTGGGCACGGCCATGATGCCGCTGTAGATTTCGCGGATGCTGCGCTGGGCGTCGGTGGCGTCTTTGTGTTCAACGATGGCGCGCACATTGCCGTCAGCGGCACGCTCGATGCGGCCGTAGCCCGTGGGGTCGGGCAGCTCCAGCGTGAGCAGCGCCAGACGCTCTCCGCCGCATGCGGCCAGCAGCGCGGCCAGGGTGTCGGCCTGGGTCAGCGGCACGTCGCCGGACAGCACCAGCGTGACGCCGTCGTCGGCCAGCAGCGGCACTGCCTGCTGCACCGCGTGGCCCGTACCGAGTTGCGGCTCCTGGCGTGCAAA
>JAGOEY010000239.1 GCA_017997515.1 Burkholderiaceae bacterium
TACCGCGAAGACAATTTAGTGCTTGTTGTGCCGCAAGCGCACAGCCTGCCTTCGGATACAGCTATCTTTTTTGAAGAAGCGCTGGCCTACGACATGATTGGCCTCCATGCCCACAGCAGCATCGGCGTGGCCATGCAGCGCGCCGCCGCACGCAACGGCCAGCCGCTCAAGCTGCGTATGCAGGTGACCGGGCTGGACGCCATGTGCCGCATGATCGACAACGGCCTGGGCATTGGCCTGCTGCCCGACCGCGCGTTTGCGCTGATGCAGGGCGTGGGCCATCTGCGCGCCATTGGCCTGCAAGACGACTGGGCCCGGCGTGCGCTGCGCATCGTGGCCCGCGACTTCGACACCCTGCCCGTCACGGCCCGTTTGCTGGTGGACCACCTGACCCACAGCAGCGAACCGACCCCATCGAACACCTAAAATTGCCCACCCCACGAGAAAGCGAAAACACCATGGCACGCACGCTCTACGACAAGATCTGGGACGAACACGTCGTCCACACCGAAGAAGATGGCACCTCCATCCTCTACATCGACCGCCATCTGGTGCACGAAGTCACCAGCCCGCAAGCCTTTGAAGGCCTGCGCCAGGCGGGCCGCAAGGTCTGGCGCATCAGCTCCATCGTGGCCACGGCCGACCACAACACGCCCACCACCGGCTGGGAGCTGGGCTACGACGGCATCACCGACCCCGTCAGCAAGGAACAGATCACCACGCTGGACGACAACATCCGCGAGTCCGGCGCAGCGGCGTTCTTCCCGTTCATGTCCAAACGCCAGGGCATCGTGCACGTCATCGGCCCTGAAAACGGTGCAACCCTGCCCGGTATGACCGTCGTCTGCGGCGACAGCCACACCAGCACCCACGGTGCGTTCGGCGCACTCGCCCACGGCATTGGCACCAGCGAGGTGGAACACGTCATGGCGACACAAACCCTGCTGGCCAAGAAGGCCAAGAACATGCTCATCCAGGTGGATGGCCAGGTCGCACCCGGCGTGACCGCCAAGGACATCGTGCTGGCCATCATCGGCAAAATCGGCACGGCGGGCGGCACCGGCTACACCATTGAATTTGCAGGCTCCGCCATCCGCGCGCTGTCGGTGGAAGGCCGCATGACGGTCTGCAACATGGCCATTGAGGGCGGCGCCCGCGCTGGCCTGGTGGCGGTGGACGACAAAACCATCGACTACCTCAAGGGCCGCCTGCTGGCCCCCGGCACCGACGCCGTCACGGGCCGGTTTGTGGGTGGTGCCGAATGGGACCAGGCCGTGGCCTACTGGAAGACGCTGCAGTCAGACGCGGGTGCCACGTTCGACGCGGTGGTCACGCTGGATGCAGCGCAGATCGTGCCGCAGGTCACCTGGGGCACTTCGCCTGAAATGGTGCTGGGTGTGGACGCCCGCGTGCCGGACCCCGAGAAGGAAAAAGACGCCAACAAACGCGGCGCCATCGAACGCGCGCTGACCTACATGAACCTGGAGCCCGGCAAGGCGCTGAATGACATCTTCGTGGACAAGATCTTCATCGGCTCGTGCACCAACAGCCGCATCGAAGACATGCGCGAAGCCGCCGCCGTGGTCAAGAAGCTGGGCCAGAAGGTCGCCAAGAACGTCAAGCTGGCGCTCGTGGTGCCCGGCTCCGGCCTGGTGAAAGAACAAGCCGAGCGTGAAGGCCTGGACGTGATCTTCAAAGCCGCAGGTTTTGAGTGGCGCGAGCCCGGCTGCAGCATGTGCCTGGCCATGAACGCCGACCGCCTGGAGCCCGGCGAACGTTGCGCCAGCACCAGCAACCGCAACTTCGAAGGCCGCCAGGGTGCCGGTGGCCGCACCCACCTGGTCAGCCCGGCCATGGCCGCCGCTGCCGCAGTGCACGGCCACTTCGTTGACATACGCACGATCGCATAAAAGCCTGAAAGAGATTCGCCATGAAACAGATCGCTTCCCTCATCGCCGTGTCCCTCGTTTTTCTGCTGGCTGGCTGCAACACCGTTAAAGGTGTGGGCCAGGACATCGGAAAAGCCGGCAACGCCATCGAACGCGCTGCCAAATAAGCACAGAAAGACATTGCCATGCAGAAATTCACCGTGCACAAAGGCCTCGCCGCCCCGATGGACCGCGAGAACGTGGACACCGACGCCATCATCCCCAAGCAGTTCCTCAAGTCGATCAAGAAGACCGGTTTTGGCGTGAACCTGTTTGACGAATGGCGTTACCTGGACGCGGGCTACCCCGGCCAGGACCCGACCACCCGCAAACCCAACCCCGACTTCGTGCTGAACCAGCCAAGGTATGCAGGCGCATCCATCCTGGTGACGCGCAAGAACTTCGGCTGCGGCTCGTCGCGTGAACACGCGCCCTGGGCACTCGACCAGTACGGCTTTCGCGCCATCCTGGCCCCCAGCTACGCCGACATCTTCTTCAATAACAGCTTCAAGAACGGCATGTTGCCGATCGTGCTGAGTGAAGCGCAGATTTCCCAGCTCTTCGACGAGATGTACGCCTTCCCGGGCTACAGCCTCACCGTGGACTTGGAGCGCCAGGTCATCGTGAAACCCAGCGGTGAAGAGATCGCGTTCGAGGTCAATGCCTTCCGCAAATACTGCCTGCTCAACGGCTTTGACGACATAGGCCTCACGCTGCGCCAAGCCGACAAGATCAAGGCTTTTGAGGCGGAACGCTTGGCAGCCAAGCCCTGGCTGGCCCATACAACAAGCTAACCCCCAGGCTTGTTCACTTCGTGTAACCGCCAACCCCCTTGCAGGGGGCAACACCAGCGGCCTGGCAAAGCCAGTTCCGCGGTGTTTGCTTGAAAAGACCAGCGGGAAGCAGTCTCTTTTTATTAACAAAATTGGGCTCTAGCGCCCACCTACTCTGCGCAAGCAGCTATTAAAAAATGAGCAAATCCATGAAAATCGCGGTTCTTCCAGGCGACGGCATCGGCACCGAAATCGTGGCCGAAGCGGTCAAGGTGCTGAAGGTGCTTGACCTGCCTTTCGAGCTGGAATCCGCCCTGGTCGGTGGCGCCGCGTTTGACGCGCACGGCCACCCTCTGCCCGACGCCACGTTGCAACTGGCCAAGGACGCAGACGCCGTGTTGTTCGGCGCCGTGGGCGACTGGAAGTACGACACACTCGACCGCCCGCTGCGCCCCGAGCAAGCCATTTTGGGCCTGCGCAAAAACCTGGGCCTGTTCGCCAACTTCCGCCCCGCGATTTGTTATGAACAACTGGTCAACGCATCGAGCCTCAAGCCCGAGCTGGTCGCAGGCCTGGACATCCTCATCATCCGCGAGCTGACCGGTGACATCTACTTCGGCCAGCCCCGCGGTCGCCGCACCGCCGTGGACGGCCACTTCCCCGGTGCCGAGGAAGCGTTTGACACCATGCGCTACAGCCGCCCGGAGATTGAGCGTATCGCCCACGTTGCCTTCCAGGCCGCCCGCAAGCGCGACAAACG
>JAGOEY010000240.1 GCA_017997515.1 Burkholderiaceae bacterium
TGCTGGGCGCCATCCTCAGCGCCGCCACCAACCTGCTGTTTGCCTGGCTGGCCACGCAGGGGCACAACCTGCAGGGGCTGGTGTTGGTGGTGTCGGCCGACAACCTGGCCAGCGGCATCGCGTCGGCCGCCTTCATCGCCTACCTGTCGTCACTCACCAACGTCAACTACTCGGCCACGCAGTACGCGCTGTTCAGCTCGATGATGCTGCTGCTGCCCAAGTGGCTGGCGGGGTTTTCCGGGCGGTATGTGGACGCGTTTGGGTATGTGCAGTTTTTCACCACCACCGCGCTGCTGGGGCTGCCGGTGCTGCTGCTGGTGTGGCTGGCGTCGCGCAGCCACAGCCACTTGGCAGCCGCCGTGCCCCATGTAGAAAAAGACGCTGTTTTTAGTGCCAAATAGGCCTCTATCGCACACTGGTCATGCGCAAACAGCTATCAATACAGTAGCAAAAAGAACCCTGCGATTTACCTTTCTTTACGGCAGCTTCAAGTCCCCTAGATGCACTTGCGGCACCCTACACACATGACTTCCCACCTGCTGATGATCGAGGACGACACCCGCCTGGCCCGTATGGTCGGTGAATACCTGGGTCAGTCCGGTTTTGTTTTCTCCCACGCGGCCAACGGCGGCGACGGGTTGGCGCACCTGCAGGGTGACGCCGGCCAGCCGCCGCCCGACCTGGTGATCCTGGACCTGATGCTGCCCGACATGGACGGGCTGGAGGTCTGCCGCCGCATCCGTGCCTTGCCCGGCCCGATGGCCAAGGTGCCGGTGCTGATGCTGACCGCCAAGGGCGACCCGATGGACCGCATCATCGGGCTGGAGCTGGGCGCGGACGACTACCTGCCCAAACCCTTCGAGCCGCGCGAGCTGCTGGCCCGTATCCGCGCCGTGCTGCGCCGCCGCACCGACGCCCCCACATCCACCGCTGCCCCCAGCAAGGCGTTGCTGCAGTTCGGCACGCTGGAGATTGACCGCGATGCCCGTGCCGTGTCGGTCAACGGTGAGGCGTGTGAGTTGACCTCGTACCAGTTCGACCTGCTGATTGCGCTGGCCGAACGTGCGGGCCGGGTGCTGACCCGCGACCAGATCATGGAGGCTGTGCGCGGCCGCGAGCTGGAGGCGTTTGACCGCTCCATCGACGTACACATGGGGCGTATCCGGCTGGCGATCGAGGCCGATGCAAAGAACCCGAAACGTATCCTGACCGTGCGGGGTGTGGGTTACGTGTTTGCGAAGCAGCAGGACTGATGGCACACACCGGCATCTTCCGTCCGCTGGCCCGTGTCGGCCAGCGCCTGTATGTGCGCATCTGGCTGGCGGTGGTGCTGGCGGTGGCGGTGCTGACGCTGCTGTTGGGCTGGGCCTGGCGTATGGCGGCCGAGCCACCGCTGCAAGAAATTGTGGTGCGCAACATGGCCGGTGAGGTGATTGGCAGTGGTGTGCGCCGCCCGCGTGGCCCCCGCCCCGAACACGCGGTGCGCCCTCCTCCCCCGGCATCCGTTTCGGCACCGGATACCGACGGTGATACAGACGACGGCCCTGCCCCCCGCGGACCGGAGTTTGTGGTCACCACGCAGGACGGCCAGACCCTCAACGTGCACCTGCCGCGCCCGCCGCGCAACTTCTGGAACCGCCCACCGTTTGGATTCTTCTGGACGCTGGGCCTCGTGGCCGTGGCCGTGGCGCTGGCCACCTACCCGATCATCCGCAAACTAACGCGGCGGCTGGAGCTGCTGCAGCGCGGCGTGGAGCGCTGGGGTGCGGGGGACCTGACCACGCGGGTGGCGGTGCAGGGCAACGACGAGGTGGCTTTTCTGGCGCAGCGCTTCAACCACGCGGCCGAACGGGTCGAGACACTGGTGCACTCCCACAAGTCGCTGCTGGCCAATGCCTCCCATGAGCTGCGCTCCCCGCTGGCGCGCATCAGGATGGGGCTGGAGCTGATGGGGCACCCAGGCACCAGCACCAGCGCCAACACATCCACCGACTTCAAGGCCGAAATCCTGCGCAACCTGGCCGAGCTGGACCAGCTGATCGACGAGATTCTGCTGGCCAGCCGCCTGGACGCACAAGAGGTGGATCTGGGCACCGTCGAATCCATCGACCTGAGCGGGCTGGCCGCCGAGGAATGTGCACGTGTGGATGCGCTGCTGGACACCGGCGACAACTCGCAAACGGTGGAGGTGCAAGGTATCCCCAAACTGCTGCGCCGCGCTGTGCGCAACCTTCTGGAAAACGCCCGTCGCTACAGCAGCGGAGAGGTTGAGGTGGTGGTGCGCCGCGAGGGCCCACGCGCCGTGGTGCGGGTCAGTGACCACGGGCCGGGTGTGCCCCCGGCCCAGCGCGAACGCATCTTCGAGCCGTTCTACCGGCTGCCCGGTGCCAGCGAACGGGATGGGGGTGTGGGGCTGGGCCTGGCGCTGGTGCGCTCGATTGCCGAGCGCCATGGCGGCACGGTGGTGTGTGAAGCCCGTCCAGACGGTGCGCCGGGCGCGTGTTTTGTGCTGAACCTGCCGCTGCAGGCCTGACGAAGAGCGGCTCACAAAACTCAGCGCAGCGGTCCTGGCTAGGCGTGCCGACGCAGACAGTACAAGCGTACGACCAGGAGGCACAACAACGCCAGGAGAGTTTTGTGAGCCGCTCTATGCCGTCCAGGGAAGCTGGCGTGCCTCACCCTGGATGGCGGGTTGCACCGGGTTGAGGAATTCACCGTCGAGCACCTGCTGGTACTTTTGCAGGTAATCCTGCGCCATACGGGCTGCGCTGAAATGGTCCACCGCACGCGCATGGCATGCCTGGCGGTCAAATGAGTGGGTTCGGACGGCTTCGACCAGGTCATCGGCCTGCACCGACAAACGGCCACAGTCGGCGGGAACCAGCTCAGGCAGCGCTCCATACGGCGTGGCAAACACCGGGCAGCCGAAATACAGGCTCTCGATCACCGCCAGCCCAAACGGCTCGTGCCAGCGCACCGGGAAAATCAGCCCGTTGGAGGCATTCAGCAGCTGCGTTTTCTGCGCCCCGCCCACCATGCCGTAGAACTGCACATGGCGTGACAGCGTGAACCGGAAGCCCCGGCGCAGGTTCAGCCGCGTGCCGCCCATCACGGCCAGCTCGACCCCGGCGCGACGGGCCACCTGGATCGCGCCCTTCACATTCTTCACGCGCCAGGCGGCCTTGCCCAAAAAGTGGTGGTGGGTGCGCGGCTGGGCCCAGTCCACCGGGCCATAGGCGGCCCAGTCGAGTCCGTTATGGACATAAGACGTGGAGCCGTACCGCGCCGCATGGTCACGCGACACAAACACGGTGTTGCGCGGCAGCGGCCAGCCCGCGCGGGCGTTGCCGTGTTCGGTGACCACATACGGGCAGTCGGGCTGGGTGTCGGCGGTGAACTCCGGGTCGAACTGGAAGTGGGCGATGTCGACGTCGGCCGGGATTTGTT
>JAGOEY010000241.1 GCA_017997515.1 Burkholderiaceae bacterium
CTACCTGGAAGGCTTGGCAATGCGGTGCAACTCGCGCTGCATCGCCTTTTGCTCATGATGGTCTTGACCAGGCGCTTGTCGGCCTCGTGGACAATCTGGAGCAAGAGCTTGGTGTCGGGGTCTTGCCAGTTCGCGCCAGAAGCGCGCGCCATGTACGCCACCGCACGTGAGAAGTCGGCCAGAGACAGATCGGCACTGCCTCCGCGAGCCGGCATGGCACGTACACCCACCCACGCGTGACCGGTCAACACGTCCTGCCCCTCAGCGATCAGAGGCGCCCAGGCTTCGCGGTCGCCGACCTTGGGCGCGTGGGCGATGCCGGTGTCATGACAGGCCACGCACACCTTCTTGTAAACCTGCTCACCCGAACCATGCACTTTCAGCAAGGCTGGCTGGGCATGTGCGGCTTGAGCGACGAGGAAGGACAGGGCGAGAAGCGGGCGGATCAAAGGAAGCATGGTCAGGTGATGGCCAGTAGCCCTTGTGTTAACTGTTTTTCAGTTTACCCTTGAGCGGAACCGATGTCATGGGTGCGGTCGGACGGGTTGAGGTCGTCGGTGCGTCTTTGGCTGGCGTGGTGTCCTTTTTGGACTTTTTCGCCATCTTGTTGCTGCGTTGCTCGCCTTTGGGCATGTCGTTCTCCAGAGTGTCGTTCAATGTACCTGCTTTCTGCCTCACGCCGTCGCACGTGCGACGGGACTTTGAACACAGGTGCGATTGCGCCCAGCGTGCTTGGCGACATACAGTGCGGCGTCCGCCCGGGCGATGGTGCCTTCAATGGTTTCGTCGGTGTGGTCGGGCGCGGTCAGCCCCACCGAGAATGAGGCCCGCAAGCCGGGTACGGTGCATGAGACTGTTGGCGCCGACCGAAAACTGAGCCACGTATGAGGGGTGTGCCGATCTAAAACTGAGCCAGGTGTTCAACCTACCCTGCTGCTTTTTGATGCAGCGGGGTTCGAGGAGTGATCACCATGGACATGATCGGCAGAATCCGGCGGCTGCACAGCCGAGGCAAGAAGTCAGAGCGGGAGATCTCGCGGATGACGGGGCTGTCGCGCAACACGATAGCCAAGTGGCTCAAGGCGCCATTGGATGGCGAGCCCAAGTACCGGCGAAGCGAGCAACCGGGCAAATTGACGGCCTTCCACGAGGTTCTCAAGCAGGCACTCAAGGTCGATGCCCATCGGCCCAAGCACGAGCGCCGCACGGCGCGGGCGCTGTACAGCGAGCTCAAATCGACAGGTTACGAAGGCGGCTACAGCCGTGTGACGGACTTCATCCGCCAGTGGCGCCAAGGCGAGGGCCAAGCGGCAGCGACGCGAGCCTTCGTGCCCTTGTCGTTCGAGCTGGGCGAGGCATTCCAGTTTGACTGGAGCGAAGAAGGCCTGGTGGTGGGCGGCATTTACTACCGGCTGCAGGTCTCGCACATGAAGCTGTGTGCCAGCCGTGCGTTCTGGCTGGTGGCGTATCCCAGCCAGGGGCACGAGATGCTGTTCGATGCGCACACGCGCAGCTTTGCGGCGCTGGGCGGGGTGGCCCGTCGGGGCATCTACGACAACATGAAGACGGCCGTGGACCAGGTCAAGAAGGGCAAGGGCCGAGTGGTCAACGCCCGCTTTGCGGTGATGTGTGCGCACTACCTGTTCGATGCCGACTTCTGCAACGTGGCCAGCGGTTGGGAGAAGGGCGTCGTCGAGAAGAACGTGCAAGACAGCAGGCGGCGCATCTGGATCGATGCGGCCAAGCAGCGCTTTGGCTCCTTTGCCGAACTCAACGCGTGGCTGGGCGAGCGCTGTCGCAGCCTGTGGTCTGAGGTACGACACCCGGAGCATTCGCAGTTCAGCGTGGCCGAGATGCTGGAGCATGAACGTGCCCACTTGATGTCGATGCCTCAGCCCTTTGACGGCTATGTGGAACGCCCGGCGAGGGTGACCAGCACCTGCATGGTCTCGGTGGCACGCAACCGCTACTCGGTGCCGTGCGAGCTGGCCGGGCAGATGGTCAGCACCCGCCTGTACCCGATGCGGGTGGTCGTGGTGGCCAACGATGAGGTGGTGGCGCAGCACGAGCGATTGACCGATCGAGGCCAGACCCGCTACGACTGGCAGCACTACATCCCGCTGGTGCAAAGAAAACCCGGTGCGCTGCGCAATGGGGCCCCCTTCGCCGACCTACCCCCGGCCTTGCAGCAGCTACGCAGAGGGCTTCTCCGTCAGGCGGGTGGCGACCGTGTCATGGCGCAGGTACTGGCGATTGTGAGCACAGCTGGCCTGGATGCGGTGCTGGTGGCAGTTGAATTGGCGCTGGAGAGCGCGCCACCGTCTGGCAAGGTCAGCGTCGAGCATGTGATCAATGTTCTGAGCAGGCTCAACCCTGCGCCCACACCAGAGGATGCACAGACCAGTCTGCAGGCGACAGTAGTCCCACTGGCCAATACGGCGCGCTACGACAGCTTGCGCGGGCAAGGCGGCGCGGAGGAGATCAACCATGCGTGATATCGCTGCAGAGCTCAAACAACTGCGCCTGCACGGCATGGCGGGCGCCTGGCTGGACCTGATCGAACAAGGGGCCAGTACGGGCTCGGAGGAGGCACGGTGGTTGATTGAACACCTGCTGCAGGCCGAGGCCACAGACCGAGGCATGCGCTCGGTGAGCCATCAGATGCATGCAGCCAAGTTCCCTGTGCATCGAGACCTGGCGGGGTTCGACTTCGCTGTGTCCCCCGTTGACAGCAAGCTGGTTCACACGCTGGCAGAGACAGGCTTCACAGAAGTGGCGCACAACGTGGTGTTGATGGGAGGGCCTGGCACCGGCAAGACCCACCTGGCCACAGCCATTGGCGTGTCCGGCATCACCAAGCATGGCAGGCGCGTGCGCTTTTACTCCACGGTGGATCTGGTCAACGCGCTGGAGCAAGAGAAGGCACAAGGCAAGGCCGGACGCATCGCGACGAGCTTGTTGCGCCTGGACCTGGTGATCCTCGATGAGTTGGGCTACCTGCCGTTCAGCCAGGCAGGCGGTGCGCTGCTGTTCCACTTGCTCAGCCGGTTGTATGAGCACACCAGCGTGATGATCACGACGAACTTGGACTTCGCGGAATGGTCGCGTGTCTTTGGTGATGCCAAGATGACAACGGCACTGCTGGACCGGCTCACGCATCACTGCCACATCCTGGAGACGGGCAACGAGTCACATCGGTTCCTGCACAGCTCCAGCACGGCCAAGAGGCGCATCAAGGCACGAGAGCAGTCTCGGATGCAGGCTGCAGCAGAGGGCAAGGCCTGAAGCTCAAAGCGAAGGGGGAAGCCGCTGCGCGGCGTCCCCCTTGATGTTCAACCAAGCCGGCCGGAAGACTCAAAATCCAGGCCAGGCTCTACACTTATCCACAGCTGACCACCCTTTGGTCGGCTACCAGCCCTGGCTCAATATTGGATCGGCACGGTGG
>JAGOEY010000242.1 GCA_017997515.1 Burkholderiaceae bacterium
TCCCCCAGCGCCACCCACTGCCCGCGCCGCACGGTGGCGTCGGTGCGCAGGCGCTGGAGCGGCTCGCCACGGCGGTCGAGCACCAGGGTGTCGGAGGGGTAAAAATCGCGTTTTACAGCATCAAAAGAGGCTGTAGCGCACGCCGATCCTGCGTATAACGCTATGAATAATGAAGCAATCAACCGGGCCAGCACAGTGCAGCCCTTCATCCGTGCGATGGCCTGGAGGCCAGGTCGTACACATGCACCCCGGTGGCCTGCTCGGCGCGGTGGGTCCAGCGCGGGTCGCGTAATGTGTGGGCCATGTCGGCGCGGCCGGCGTCCCAGTGTTCGTTCATCGACAGGCGCGAAAACTCGTAGTCCTTCGACTGGCTCTCGTAGTGTTTGCTGCGGTAGATGAGGTGCACCACCTCCACCGCGCTTTCACAACGCAGCTGCGACAGGGCTTGCACGTCGGGGTCGTTCTGCAAATCGGGTGGCAGTTTGGCCAGCAAACGTTTTGCGGCCTGGGCGATGACCTGGCGGTCCATCTCCACCGTGGTGTTCATGCGGGTGCGGCTGGAGAAACGGATGTCTTTCTCGCGCTCGGTCACCTCGTTCAGCGTGGCGGGCAAGGCACCCCGCGCCGCAAACAGATCCACCTGAAACACCACGCGCCGCTGCTTGCCGGGCTGGTCCAGCACGTACTGTAGGGGGGTGTTGGACACCAGCCCACCGTCCCAGTAATGCTCGCCGTCAATCTCGACCGGTGCAAAACCGGGAGGCAACGCGCCGCTGGCCATGATGTGGCGGGCGTCCAGCCGCTGGCGGGACGAGTCGAAATAGGCAAAATTACCCGTGCGCACATTCACCGCCCCCACCGACAGCCGCACCGGGCCCGCGTTGATGCGGTCAAAGTCCACCAGCCGCTCAAGTGTGGACTGGAGCGCCGAGGTGTCGTAGTAACTGATGGCCTCCAGCGTACCGCGCGGCTGAAAAGGCGCAGGCGGAAAACGCGGCTTAAAAAAGCCGGGAACCCCAAACAACAAGGCCTGCGAGGCGCTGCTTTCATTCAGGGTTTCACGTGCGCCCCATGGAGGTGCGACCAGAGGAGCCGGAGCACCCGACGTCACCAGGTCCCAGAACTCCCGCAAACGCGCCACCCGGGTCGCAGGCGGGTTGCCGGTGACCAGGGCCGCGTTGATGGCACCGATGGAAATTCCCGCCACCCAGGTGGGCGCGCAGTAGCCCTTGGCGAGGGACTCGAACACCCCGGCCTGGTAGGCACCCAGCGCGCCGCCGCCCTGGAGCACCAAAATACATTCCCGGTCGGACGCAGAAGAAGTGGAAAGTGAAGGCATGGGGCGAAGTTAACCACAACAGCCGGGCCACTCGCCCGAGGAATTAGCGCGCAGCGACTTGGGCTGCATACACCCGGTGCTGCAAGGCCTGGATAAAAGCCGCACGCTCGCGCGGGGACACCAGCTGCGATGACGTGCGGCCATAAGACAGCTTGACCCGCTGCAGCGACAACGCCGGTGCCGACCACACACTGCGGCTGGGTGTGATGGCGGTGATGTCACGGTATGGAATCCGCTGGCGGATGAGCCCGCAGCGAATCAACAGGTGGTCGGACTCCAGTGTGTAGCGGCAAGGCACCAGCAGCACGCCACACACCAGCAAGGTCACCAGCACACTGGCCAGTGCCAGCACCATGTCGGCACCGACCCACCACACGGCGGCTAGCGGTGACACCATAGCCAGCAACAGCACAGCAATCAGCCAGCCGTCCACGCGGGACGGGAAAACCGTTGCAGCCACAGGCTCTGCGGGCAGGGTGTCAGACACTGATGGCATTGGTGAAAGTGAGGCGGTTGCCAAAGGGGTCGATGACCGAAAGGTCACGGCTGCCCCAGGGCATGTCCTGGATGGCAGGCGGGGTGAAGGGCCCACCCACGGCGACCAACTGCTGGCGGAACACATCCAGGTTGTCGGCTTCGATACGCAAGGCCGCACCGGGCTGGCAATCCCCCGTGTGGCCGGACAGGTGCAGCACACAGCCGTCCCGCGACACCTGCATGTAGAGCGGAAACCCCGCTTCAAAGCGGTGTTCCCAGTCGATGTGAAAGCCCAGGTAGCCCACGTAAAACGCGCGGGCCGCTGCTTCATCCAGCATACGCAGGATGGGGGTGGTTTTGCTGAAAGCCATGCGGCGAAGGGGTTGGTTGTGGGTGGCGGTTGCCGGGGTGCGCAGAACACCCCGGGCGCCATTATCAGACACCCGCCCCCCCGACTCACCCCCCTCAGATACGGCCCAGCGGCGACATCCAGCCCTCGTCGAACAGGTCGTCCAGCAGCGTATCGAGCAGTGTGCGCAGATTCAGCAGTTTCCAGACCATGGCAGCTCCCGGTTGTTAAGCACTCTGGGGGGCAATTTACCGAGGCTGTGTGACAGACATACGTCAGGTGCTGGTTCGCGCCGGTACGTTGTTGGCAACCCACGCAGCCACCACCTTCGGGTCGTTCACGGTGCGCAGGGCCATGTACGCGGCCTCGGCCTCGGGGTAGCGGCGGCGCAGGAAGTTAAGCCACTGCTTGAGCCGCCCGGCCTGGGCGCGGGGCTCCAGCCGGGTGTGCACCAACTGCCAGAAGTCACCCACCAGCGGCAGCAAGGTGCGCCAGGCCACGCTGCCCTGCCCTTCTGCGTGGGGTGCCGCACCGGCGTCGGCCGCACAGATGGCCAGCGCCAAGCCGGGATCAGTCACCATGCCACGGCCCAGCATCAGCATGTGGGAGCCCGACACGGCGCGGCAACGCAGTGCGTCGTCCACCGTCCAGATCTCGCCATTGGCCACCACCGGGATGGACACGGCAGCCCCAATGTCGGCCACCCGCTCCCAGTACGCAGGCGGGCGGTAACCGTCGGCCTTGGTGCGGGCGTGCACCACCAGTTCATCTGCGCCACTGCTGGCGATGGCGTGGGCACATTCGAGCGCGAGTGAGGCGTCGTTAAACCCCAGCCGCATCTTGGCCGACACGGGGATGTGGGCCGGCACAGCACGGCGCACGGCGGAGACGATGGTGGCAAGTAACTCCGGCTCCTGCAGCAGCGCCGCACCCCCACCGTGGCGATTGACCACCTTGGCCGGGCAGCCGAAGTTCAGGTCCACACCAAATGGGCTGATGGACGCCACACGCGCAGCGTTCTCGGCCAGGCACACCGGGTCGGAGCCCAGCAGTTGAGGCCGCACCGGCACCCCGGCAAAAGTGCGCCCGCCATTCAGCAGCTCGGGCACCACGCGCGTGAACACCCGCTCGGGCAGCAAGGTGTCACTGACCCGGATGAACTCGGACACACAGCGATCCACCCCGCCCACCCGGGTCAGGATGTCGCGCAGCACAAAGTCGAGCAGGCCCTCCATGGGGGCCAGAAGGATTGTGGGGGGCGCGGGGTTATCCACGGAT
>JAGOEY010000243.1 GCA_017997515.1 Burkholderiaceae bacterium
CGACCGCAAAGCCCAGAAAGCGGCCCAGCGGTTGCAGGCCTTTTTGGGCGGCCAGCTTTTCGTGCATGACCACCACGGCACCACCGCCGTCAGAGAACTGGCTGGCATTACCTGCGGTGATCAGGCCGCCGGGCAGCGCCGAACGCAGGCCGCTGATACCTTCCTTGGTGGTGCCCGCGCGGATGCCTTCGTCGTCGCTGACGGTGACTTGTTTGGTCGTCAGGCCCATGACCTTGTCGGCCACACCCATCGTGACGGTGATGGGGGCAATTTCGTCCTTGAACAAACCGGCGGCCAAAGCGGCAGTGGCTTTTTGCTGGCTGGCGGCACCGTACTCGTCCATGGCGTCGCGACTGATGTTGTAACGCTTGGCCACCTGTTCAGCCGTTTGCAGCATGTTCCAGTAGATTTCGGGCTTGTTTTTCACGAGCCAGGGGTCGGTCATCATGTGGGTGTTCATCTCCTGCTGCACGCAGGAAATGGCTTCCACACCACCGGCCACATACACATCACCCTCGTTGGCAATGATGCGTTGCGCCGCCGTGGCAATGGTTTGCAGGCCGCTGGAACAAAAGCGGTTGATGGTCATGCCAGACACGGTGACCGGGCAACCGGCACGCAGGGCAATCTGGCGCGCGATGTTGGCACCGGTGGCACCTTCGGGTGTGGCGCAGCCCATGATGACGTCGTCCACCTCGGCGGCGTCAATACCGGCGCGTTGGATGGCGTGTTGCACGGCGTGACCACCCAGCGTGGCGCCATGGGTCATGTTGAAAGCACCCTTCCAGCTCTTGGCGAGCGGCGTGCGGGCGGTGGAGACAATAACTGCGGATGTCATGGTGATTCCTTGATTCTGTGTGCTTGAACGGGCCTGAGCGTCTTAATTGAAGGTCTTGCCTTCAGCCGCCAGCTTGGCCAGCAGCGGGGCGGGCTGCCAGAACTTGGCGTCGTCCAGCGGGTTCTTGGCAAAACGGTTCATGGCTTGCACCACGTTGAACAGGCCCACTTCGTCGGCATAGTTCATCGGGCCACCGCGGTGGGGAGGGAAACCGTAGCCAAAGATGTAGACGATGTCGATGTCGCTGGCCTTGGCGGCAATACCCTCTTCCAGAATGTGGGCGGCTTCGTTGACCAGGCTGAACACCAGGCGCTGCACAATTTCTTCGTCCGAAATCTTGCGAGGGGTGATGCCCAGGCTCTTGCGGTGTTCTTCGATCATGGCAACCACTTCGGCGTTCGGAATCGCGTCGCGTTTGCCAGGCACGTAGTCGTACCAGCCTGCGCCGGTCTTCTGGCCGAAGCGGCCTTTTTCACACAGCAGGTCGGCGGTCTTGCTGTACTTCATGTCTGGTTTTTCGACCACGCGGCGTTTGCGGATGGCCCAGCCAATGTCGTTGCCAGCCAGGTCACCCATACGGAATGGGCCCATGGCCATGCCGAATTTCTCCATGGCTTTGTCCACTTGGGCGGGGGTGCAGCCTTCGTCCAGCAGGAAGCCGCCCTGGCGGCCGTACTGCTCGATCATGCGGTTGCCGATAAAGCCGTCACACACACCCGACACCACGGCGGTCTTGCGGATCTTCTTGGCCACAGCCATCACGGTGGCCATCACGTCCTTGGCGGTTTTGGCACCACGCACCACTTCCAGCAACTTCATCACGTTGGCGGGGCTGAAGAAATGCAGGCCCACCACGTCTTCGGGGCGTTTGGTGAAGGCGGCAATCGCGTTCACGTCCAGCGTGGAGGTGTTGGAGGCCAGGATGGCACCGGGCTTCATCACGCGGTCCAGCTCCTTGAACACGGCTTCTTTCACGCCGATTTCTTCAAACACGGCTTCGATCACCATGTCGGTGGTGCCGAGGTCGTCGTAGCTGAGTGTGGTGCTCAGCAAGGCCATACGCTGCTCGTATTTGTCCTGTTTGAGTTTGCCCTTCTTGACCTGGGCTTCGTAGTTCTTGCGGATGGTGGCCAGGCCACGGTCCAGCGCTTCCTGCTTCATCTCCAGCATCTTGACGGGGATGCCAGCGTTCAGGAAGTTCATGGCGATACCGCCACCCATGGTGCCCGCACCGATGATTGCTATTGAGTTGATAGCGCGCAGTGGCGTATCCGCGGGCACATCGGCTATTTTTGACGCTGCACGCTCAGCCACAAAGATATGGCGCAGGGCGCGGCACTCGGCGGTCCACATCAGGTTGATGAACAGCTCGCGTTCAAACGCCATACCTTCATCAAACTTCTTCTTGGTGGCGGCTTCGACCGCGTCCACACACTTGGCGGGTGCAGGGAAGTTCTTCGACATGCCCTTGACCATGTTGCGGGAAAACTGGAAGTAAGCGTCACCCAGTGGGTGTTTACACGGCAGGTTGCGCACCAGCGGCAAGGCGCTGCCGTCGGCGTGTTTGGCGGCCACTTCGCGGGCAAACGCCAGGGCTTCTTCGGCCAGCGACTCAGGCGATGCCGCCATCTTGTCAAACAGCTTCTGGCCAGGCAGCGAGGCCAGCATTTCGCTCTTGATAGGCTCGCCGCTGACGATCATGTTGAGTGCGGCTTCCACACCCACCACACGTGGCAGGCGCTGCGTGCCACCCGCGCCGGGAATGAGGCCGAGCTTGACTTCCGGCAGGGCCACACTGGTGCCTGGGGCGGCAATACGGTAGTGCGCGCCCAGGGCCAGTTCCAGGCCACCGCCCATACACACCGAGTGGATGGCTGCAACGATGGGTTTGGCAGAGTTTTCGAGTGCCAGGATGACGCTGAGCAGATTGGGCTCTTGTAAGGCTTTGGGTGAACCAAATTCCTTGATGTCCGCACCACCCGAGAACGCCTTGCCCGCGCCAGTGATGACGATGGCTTTGACAGCAGGGTCGGCATTGGCCTGGTTGATACCAGCCGCAATACCCTGGCGCGTGGCCAAACCGAGCCCGTTGACGGGAGGGTTGTTGAGCGTGATAACGGCAACGTCGCCGTGGATTCTGGTGTCAGCGGTCATGCTGTTGTTCCTTGGTGTTTAAAAAACGAACGATCGTGCGTTTTTGATTGTAAAAGCTTCATGTGGCAGAGCAATGACCCAATGTCCCAACCGGGACAAGCGCATCGCAATCTCCCCCCGTTCCCTTTCCAGCAAACACCGTCGAACCGGCTTTGCCGGGCGACAGGTGTTGCCCCCTGCAAGGGGGTTGGCGGAAGCGGAACGCAGTCCGCGCAGCCTGGGGGTGAGCCCTAGACTTCCAGCCATTCCTTGCGGGTGTAGTTGTCGGCACGCAGGCTGTCGGGCGTGCCTTCAAAAACGATGCTGCCGTGGCCCATGACCAACGCGCGGTCGGAAATGGCCATGGCGATGGTCAGTTTCTGCTCGATCAGCAGCACCGAGATGCCGCGCGCCTTGAGGCGTTTGAGGTATTC
>JAGOEY010000038.1 GCA_017997515.1 Burkholderiaceae bacterium
AGGTACGGGCTGTCGGTCTCTATCAGCATGCGGTCCAACGGCACAAAACGGGCCACATCGCGGATGTCTTGCGCACTTTTGAAGGTGAGGATGCCGGAGAAGGAGATGTAATAACCCAGATCCAGCGCCGCACGCGCCACTTCGGCGGTTTCGGTGAAACAGTGGAACACGCCGCCTGCCGCGCCGGGCGAGCCGTCTTCGCCCTCCTCCTTCAGGATGGCCAGCGTATCCGCCGACGCACTGCGGGTGTGGATGACCAGCGGTTTGGCAGTCTGGCGCGCGGCCCGGATATGGGTACGGAAACGCTCACGCTGCCACTCCATGTCGGCAACAGTGCGGTCACCCAGGCGGTAATAGTCCAGCCCGGTTTCACCAATACCCACCACGCGAGGCAAAGCCGCACGCTGCAGCAGGTCGTCGAGGCTGGGCTCCGCCAGGTCTTCGCCGCTTTCGTTGTCGGGATGGACACCCACGGTAGCCCAGAAATTGTCATACCCGGTAGCCAGGGCGTGGACTGCCGGAAACTCTTCAAGGGTGGTGCAGATACACAGCGCGCGGGTGACCTGGGCCTGGGCCATGGCGTCGCGGATGGCGGGGAGTTGTGCCTGCAGTTCGGGAAAAACCAGGTGGCAGTGGGAATCGGTGAACATGGGAACTCACAAAAAAGAACGCACCCATTGCGCAATGGGTGCGTAGGGCCATTGGCGCGAACGCCCCGGGCGGTCAGATGGTCTGGGTAGGCCGCTCCGACGCCAGATGAGAGCCCAGGATTTCCTCAATACGGGCCTTGAGCTGGCGGGACTTTTCGTCCTTGGGGAACTGGATACCCACACCCTGGGTGCGGTTGCCTGCGGCGCGGGCCGGTGTGACCCAGGCCACGCGGCCTGCAATGGGATAACGCTGTGTGTCCTCGGGCAGGGTCAGCAGCACATAAATGTCTTCGCCCAACTGGTAGTCACGCGTGGTGGGGATAAACATGCCGCCTTCGGTGAACAAGGGAATATAGGCCGCGTACAGCGCGCCCTTTTCCTTGATGGCGAGCTGCACGACACTGGGGCGGGGGGTGGAGGCGGTGGTGCTCATGGGAAGGACGGCTGTGCTTAGTGCCTTGAGTTTAGGGTGTTTCGGGCTTCAGCCACAAGCGCTTCCAGCATCAGGCCCGCATTAAACGGGTGATCCACTGTGCGCGAGGTCTGTGCCAGTGCCTTGGACCAACGGCCCAGGGCACCCAGCGGCGGTGACGTGGGCAGGTCTGCCGCCGCGAAATAACGCGGTGCCGCACCAGTGCTGGATACCAGCAGGTCGTGGCAAAGCTTCTGCAGCGCATCAACCGTTTGCGCGGGTGACCAGTCGCCCACGGCTGTGGTGTCCCCGCGCAGCATGGCTTTGGGGAACAAGGCCCACAGCTTGGGGTTGCGCCCGGCACGGGCCACAGCCAGCGCATCTTCAGGGCGTCCACCGGCAGCGCGCAGCAAGTCAGGGGCATCGGCTGGTGAAACCCCCTGCCCTTGCAGCCAGGCCAGCGCTTCGCCCGGCTGCGGCCAGGCCATGGTGTGGCCCATACAACGGCTGCGGATGGTGGGCAGCAGCTGGTGGGCGGCCTCACTGGCCAGCACAAAGCGTACGTTGCCCGGAGGTTCTTCCAGTGTCTTGAGCAGTGCGTTGGCGGTCACATGGTTCATCTGCTCTGCGGGATACACCAGCACCGCCTTGCCTTGGCCTTGCCCTGCGGTGCGCTGCGCAAACTCCACCGCATCACGCATGGCATCAATACGGATCTCGCGGCTGGGTTTGCGTTTTTTGTCGTCGATGTCAGCCTGGGCTTTTTCACTCAGCGGCCAGCCCAGTGCCAGCATGTCGGTCTCAGGCATCAGCACACACAGGTCGGCGTGGGTGCGCACGCTGATGGAGTGGCAACTGCCACACACACCACAAGCACCCTCTTGCGCAGACGGGTTTTCACACAGCCAAGCCTGCACCATGGCCAGCCCCAGCGGGTACTGGCCCAGACCCGACGGGCCTTGCAGCAGCCATGCGTGGCCGCGCTGGGCCAGCAAGGGGCCAAGCTGGCGGCCGATCCACGGCGCGAGAGGGGTGTTGTGGGCCTTGTCCATCACGCGCGCTCGGCAGCTGTGGGCGGCTTCAGCAAGCCGCGCTGGACACAGGTGGCCCACACCTGCTGCCAGACCTGGTCACGCGTCTGGGCCGCGTCGATGTGGGCAAAACGGGCCGGCGACGCCGCCGCACGGGCGGCATAGCCCCGCACCACGCTGCGGAAGAATTCAACAGGCTGGGCCTCAAATTTGTCAGGCACACGTGCATCGGCCAGCCGTTCTGCGGCCATCTCGGGGGACAGCTCAAACAGTAATGTGAGTGCCGGATTGCGAACCATATTGGCCTCTAGCGCAGGTACAGCCTGCACCCACAGCTCCAGTATTGATAGCACCTCAAGATCAAACCCGCGCCCTCCGCCCTGGTACGCAAAAGTGGCATCGGTGAAGCGGTCACACAGCACCACCTCACCCCGCGCAAGGGCCGGTTCAATCACGTTCAGCAGGTGGTCGCGCCGGGCGGCAAAGATCAGCAGCGCTTCGGTCAACGGGTCCATGGCGTCGTTCAGCACCAGGGCGCGCAGTTTCTCGGCCAAGGGCGTGCCACCGGGCTCACGGGTCAGGGTGACCACCCTGCCCTGCGCCTGGAAGGCCTGCGCCAGTGCGCCGATGTGGGTGGATTTGCCCGCACCGTCGATGCCTTCAAAGCTGATGAAAAGACCGGTAGTTGTCATGGGTGGCCTCTGGGCGTTGCGCGTTCAGCGGCCCCGCTGGTATTGGTTGACGGCGCGGTTGTGTTCTTCGAGCGACGGACTGAAATGGCTGGTTCCGTCGCCTTTGGCCACAAAGTACAGCGCCCGCGTCTGCCCTGGCTGCACAGCGGCCAACAGGGCGGCTTTGCCCGGCATGGCGATCGGTGTGGGCGGCAGGCCACCGCGGGTGTAGGTGTTCCAGGGGGTGTCGGTCTGCAGGTCGCGTTTGCGCAGGTTGCCGTCAAAGGCGTCCCCCATGCCGTAGATCACGGTGGGATCGGTCTGCAGCGGCATGCCAATTCGCATGCGGTTGGTGAACACACCGGCCACCAAAGGGCGGTCGCTCGCGCGGCCGGTTTCTTTTTCGATGATGCTGGCCAGGATCAGGGCTTCGTCGGCGCTTTTGAGCGGGGTGTCGGCCTGGCGCTGGGACCAGGCGGCGTCGAGCTTTTTGTCCATGGCCTGCATGGCGCGGCGCATCACTGCCAGGTCGCTGGAGCCTTTGGCGTAGGTGTAGGAGTCAGGAAAGAACCGGCCTTCCGGGTGCACACCCGGGCGGCCCAAGGCGACCATGATGGCCTCATTGCTCAGGCCTGCTGTGTCGGGCTTGAGTTGCTCCGATGCAGCCAACGCGGCACGCATCTGGCGAAAGTTCCAGCCCTCCACCAGCGTGACCGAACGCAGGGCTTCATCACCCCGCACCAGTTTCTGCAGAAGGCTGCGGGGCGTGGTGCCACGGTCCAGCTCGTAGCTGCCGGCGCGGATCTGCCGGTCCTGCCCCGACACACGAAACCACGCGTACAACACACGCGGGTCAACCTGCACACCGGCATCGGCCACGGCACGCGCCACGCCACGGGGGGATGTGCCGGGTTCGATGGACAGGTCCACCGTGTCCTTGTCCATGCCCAGCGGCGCGTGGAGCCACCACGCAGCACCCGCACCCAGCGCCAGCACGGCCAAAATAATGAGTAAGAAGAAACGCCGCAAACCCTGCAACCCTTGTGAATAAAGCTGGCGAATCATAATTGACCCATGACTACACGCCTGAATGGAATTACCCCCCTGCCCCACCTCGGCATCATCCGCGTGGAGGGTGAAGAAGCCGCCAAATTTCTGCAGGGCCAACTGACGCAGGACTTTGTCTTGCTGGGCCTGGACCAGGCCCGTTTGGCCGGGTTTTTGTCAGCCAAAGGCCGTATGCAGGCGAGCTTTATTGGCTTCAAACGCAGTGCCACCGAGATTTTGCTGGTCTGCAGCGCCGACCTGCTGGCCCCCACACTCAAACGCTTGTCGATGTTTGTGATGCGGGCCAAAGCCAAACTGACCGACGCCAGCGCCGACTTTGTGCTGTGTGGTGTGGCCGGCGATGCTATTCAAAATATAGCTGCAGGCGCTCATCCAGCCTGGGCCAAGGTCGATTTTGATACACAAAACCTGGTTTTTTTGTACCCGGCGCTCGATCAGCCACGCGCCCTGTGGATCGCCCCCGCAGGCACCCCACCCCCACCCGGCCCCGCGCTAAACCTGGACCTGTGGCAGTGGGGCGAGGTGATGGGGGGTGTCGCCACCCTCAGTGCGCCGGTGGTGGACGCTTTTGTGCCGCAAATGCTGAACTTCGAGTCTGTCGGTGGGGTGAACTTCAAAAAGGGCTGTTACCCCGGCCAGGAGATCGTGGCGCGCAGCCAGTTCCGCGGCACGCTGAAACGCCGCACCTATGTGACCCATGCGGATGCAACGCTGGCGGTGGGTGACGAAGTGTTCCAGGCGGCCGACCCGGAGCAGCCCTGCGGCACGGTGGTGCAGGTGGCTCCGGCACCGGACGGGGGTTTTGATGCGCTGGTGTCGATGCAGATCGCTGCAGCCGAGGCGGGTGGTTTACATGCCGTGTCGGCCAACGGCCCGGCATTGGAGCTGCACCCTCTGCCTTACGCGCTGCTGGACGATATTTAACGCGGCTATAGCGCACGCACCATCTCGATGTGGGCAATGTCCACCTCGTCAAAGGGCGCGCCCTGCGGCGTGAACCCAAGCCGCTCATAAAAGCCCTGTGCGCTGCATTGCGCATGTAACAGCACCGCCTTGTCACCCCGTGCCCGGGCAGCATCGGCCAAAGCCTCCAGAATGCTGCGGCCCATGTTGGTGCCGCGCACCACCCGCTCCACCGCCATACGCCCGATACGCGCCACGCCCTTGTCGGAGGGCAGCAGGCGGCCGGTGGCCAATGGCTGGCCCAGGCGGTTGAAGGCCACGGCGTGGACGGCGGTGGCATCGGCGGCGTCCCACTCCATGTCCAGCGGCACCTTTTGTTCGTGCACAAACACCGTGGTGCGCACGGCACTGGCGGCAGAGCCCAGCTCAGCCCAGCTGCCGGTCTGTAGGCGCACCATGGATTCGCCCGCTTCATAACCAGCCAGGATGTCGCGCAGCGCCTGCGGTACGGGGCGTGAGGTCTGGGTTACGGGGTCGGCAAACACATAGACCAGCTCGCCGGTGATGAGTAATTCGTCGCCCCGGAAGATACCTGCCGTGAACAGCATGGACGAGGTGCCGACACGGCTGCAGCACATACCAATGTCGAGTTGGTCGTCCAGCCGCGCTGACGCGTTGAACTCCACCGTGGCCTTCTTGACGTACAACTCACCACCCAGCTGGGCAAAAGCTTCCTCGTACGGCAGGGCCAGCGCGCGCCAGTAGTCGGACACGGCGGTGTCGATGTACATCAGGTAGTGCGCGTTAAAGACAATTTTTTGCATGTCCACTTCGGCCCAACGGACGCGCAGACGGTGGAAAAATCGGAAATCCTGGCGTTTCATGGTCGGAGGGCCTGTTCAAAAGCGGTTTGCAAAGCACGGGCCGCGTCACGGCGGGCCTGGCGGGCTTCGGGAATGGCGCGGCCCATCTTGATGAATTCGTGGGTGACGCCGCGGTAAATTTCGAGTTCCACCGCCACCCGATCCTGGCGCAGCTTGTCGGCGTACAACACCCCCTCGTCCACCAGCGGGTCGTATTCGGCCAGGCCAATCCAGGCCGGTGCCACACCTTCAGCGTCGGGCACGTTGAGGGGTGAAAAGCGCCAGTCGCCCCGCGCGGCCACGTCGATGTAGTTGCCAAAAAACCAGTCAATCTGCGCGGCCTCCAGCACCAGCCCCTGGGCAAACTGGTGGTGGGATGGTGTGTCGGCCAGCGCCGCACAGCCAGGGTAAAACAGCATTTGCAGTGCAAGGGGCAGGCCCGCATCACGCGCCAGCAGCGCACAGACGGCTGCCAGTGTGCCGCCAGCGCTGTCGCCCCCCACCGCCAGACGGCTGCCGTCCAGCCCCAGCGTGTTGCCATGGAGCGCCAGCCACTGCATGGCATCGTGGGCATCGTTGACAGCGACTGGGAACCGGTGTTCCGGTGCCAGCCGGTAGTCCAGCGACACCACCGCACAGCCTGCCAAATTGCTCAGTGCGCGGCACAGGCCATCGTGGGTGGTGATGCTGCCAATGACGAAACCACCACCGTGAAAGTACAACAACACCGGCAGTTGCGGGTGCCCCTGCACCGGGGTGGGCGCGTACAACCGGGCGGGCAGCAGCACACCGTCGCGCGCGGGGATCGTGAAGTCCTCCACACGTGCCAGCACTGGCGCGGGCTCCTCCAGGATGTCTGCACCTGCGGCATAGGCCTCGCGGGCCTGCTGCGGCGTCATGGTGTGGAGGGGCGCACGCCCGGCCTTGGCCATACGCTCCAGCACGGAGCGCATCTGGGGCGTCAAACGGTGGTGTGGCGTGGGGTTCACGGGCGCAGAGGGCATGGGTCGATTGGAGGTTGACGGTAACTGGAGATGCGTTGCGGCATCCTACAGCGCCTCCACCCGCCCGGGATGAGGGCGCTGAAGCCAGGCATGCCATTCGTCAGCCAGCTGCTGGCTGGCCGCAGTCGCGGTGCGCCAGGCCTTGACGCGGCCCGCAAAGTCACTGGCGTACCGCGTGAAATCCTGGCGGTCGGGCAATTTGCCGTTGGGCAGCTGGCGCACCCAATCCGGGTCGGGCGCCAGCAGCACCATGTTGTCCAGAAAACGGGTGGCACCATGCCGCCACTTCAGGCGTTTATCGAGCCAGCCCGGCACCACGGCCTTCTGAAAATGCGGGTACAGCACCAGCCCGGCCCCTTGCTGGGCCCTGTAGTTGAGGTGCAGGTGGTAGTCGGTGATACCACCGTCCCAATAGGCCCCGGGTGGCGCACCGGGGATGCCGCGCACCGATCGCAGCACAAAAGGAATGGAGCAGCTGGCTTGGAGTGCCGGGTTGAAGTTGGCCTGTGTCAGGCCGACCTGGCACGTGCGGTAGTCGTCTGTGGCAAATGGCAGCCTGGTGCCGGGCGTGGAAAAAACCACCCGTTCCAGCCAGGCCCCCATGGCTTTGCGCCTTGCTACGTTGGTGAGGAACGCCCCAAGGTAACCCAAAGGTGTCGCGAAGCGGCCTTCGCGGCCCAGCACATGGCGGCCACGGGCTGTGACGATGTGCAGCCGGTAGCGGCTGTGCTCCAGCACCTCACGCACGCGGCCATCGTAGAAAGCACGGACTGTGGCCCCAAACTGCGCACTGACGCCGTCAGGCGTGGGGCGTTTCTGCCCAGGGGGTAGTGCGTAGTTTTGGTGGATGTAGTCATGCTCCAGCCGCTGGAATGCGGCCACGGGCTGGTCGAGGCAGGCTGTGGCCATACGCCAGGCGCCAATCGATGCACCGACCAGGTGGACGGGGTGGCTGGACTGCGCCAGCCATTCGCCAAAGATGTAACGGTCCAGCGGGCCCAGCACCAGGCCTTTGGGGCCACCGGCAGCGCCGGGGATCACCCCCACATCCTGGGCCTGGAGTCCGTGGGTTTCGATGTGTTTGCGGGCTGTCGGGCCCGCGTAGATACGCAGCGCTGTCATGCGGAGAATTGTGGCGAAGAGGTGCGACAGGGGGTGTCGCTCAGACGATGACGTTTAAATTGTCTCGACGGGCCCAGTCGGTCGGGGTCTGCTGCAGCACCATGTCGATGTCCAGCCCGAGTGCGAGGCCAATGACGTCTGGAAAACTCACTGCCAGGGCGCGGTCTTCCAGCTTGGCCTCACGTGCGCGGGCGCGCCAGGCAGCCAGATGCAGCACACCGGCCAGTGGTTCGTACACGTCGTCTTCGAACGGCGCATACTGGTGCGCCAAGGCATCCACCAAAGGTTCGGGAAACTGCCATTGGCGGGCAAACCCGGCACTGACCTGGGCATAACAGTAGCCCAGCGAACGCCGCTCGGCTTTCACCCGCGCCATGTCGAGCGGGGGCACGATGGTGTCCAGCTGGCCCATTTTTTCAGGCATACCCAAGTGCATCAGCAACTCACCCACGGCGTGCACCAAACCTGCGGAGTAGGCCATGGCCTGGTTCTGTTTGACACAGGCGGCCAGCGAACGCGCCACTTTGGCCGTGTCAAGGCTGTACCGCCAGAACTGCTGCAGGTTGACGCCGGGAATGGAGTTAAACGTGGTGCCTACCGATGCGGTATCCACCAAACCCCTGATCTGTTCCAGGCTCAGAACGGCCAGCGCCTCGGAAACCCCCCCCAGCCGACGGCTTGTGGATGGCATCCGGCCATTGGCACACCGCATCATGCTCGCAGCCAGGGCCGGGTCGTTGCTGACCAGCTGGCAAATCTTGCGCAGATCAGGCTCGTCGTTGCGCAGCTCCGCATGCAAAAGCACCAGCACTTTGGGAATGCTCGGCAAGGCATCCTGGCGAGCCAACAATGCGTTCAGCTCCATAGATGAATCAAACAGGCGTGAAAAATAATGGCTTCATTATCCACACAAAGAAACATTTTGTTTCTTTGTGTGAATGACCCTGCTGCCGTCTATTTTTTCGCGTTGGCCAACTTCGCAAACGCCGATGCCATGGCACTGGCGGGCGCCGCCTGCTCCTGCCGACGCTGGGGTTGGTGGCCACGCCCCGCACCTTCAAAGCGGTTGTCGCGTGGCCCATCGCGGCGTGTGGGCGCTTCACCCAGCTTCATGGTCAGGCTGATGCGTTGCCGCGCCACATCAACTTCCAGCACCTTGACCTTGACGATGTCGCCGGTCTTCACCACTTCACGGGCGTCGGTGGTGAACTTGTGGCTGAGCTGGCTCACGTGCACCAGGCCGTCCTGGTGCACACCCAGGTCGATAAACGCGCCAAAAGCGGCGACGTTACTGACGGTGCCCTCCAGGATCATGCCCTCGACCAGATCCTTGATGTCTTCCACGCCGTCGTTGAAACGCGCCACCTTGAAGTCGGGGCGCGGGTCGCGGCCGGGTTTTTCCAGCTCGGTCAGGATGTCCTTGACGGTGATGACACCCACCGTCTCGTTGGCAAACAGCTCGGGTTTCAATGCCTTGAGCATGTCGGCGCGGCCCATCAGGCTGCCAATCGGCTGCTGGGTGTGGCTGATGATTTTCTCGACCACCGGGTAGGTTTCGGGGTGTACACCGGTCATGTCGAGCGGGTTGTCGCCACCACGGATACGCAGGAAACCGGCGCTTTGCTCAAACGTCTTGGCACCCAGTCCACCCACGTCCATGAGTTGTTTGCGGGTCTTGAACGCACCATTGGCCTCGCGCCAACGCACCACCGCTTTGGCCACACTGCCCGACAGGCCGGACACCCGGCTCAGCAGCGGCACACTGGCGGTGTTCAGATCCACCCCCACCGAGTTCACGCAGTCTTCGACCACGGCTTCCAGGCTGCGTGCCAGTTCGCTCTGGTTCACGTCGTGCTGGTACTGGCCCACACCAATACTCTTGGGGTCGATCTTCACCAGCTCGGCCAGCGGGTCCTGCAGCCGCCGGGCAATACTGGCCGCGCCACGCAGGCTCACGTCCACATCGGGCATCTCTTGCGAGGCAAATTCACTGGCGCTGTAGACCGAAGCACCTGCTTCGCTGACCACTACCTTTTCGATAGCTACTTGCGCTTGCCCAGGCTGGGCTGCAGCCATTTTTTGTATCAATTTGATGAGGTCACCGGCCAGCTTGTCGGTCTCGCGGCTGGCCGTGCCGTTGCCGATGGCGATCAGGTTCACGCCGTGTTTGGCGCAGAGTTTGCCCAGCGTGTGCAGCGAACCTTCCCAGTCTTTGCGCGGCTCGTGCGGGAACACGGTGGCCGTTTCAACGAGTTTGCCCGTCGTATCCACCACGGCCACCTTCACGCCGGTACGGATACCAGGATCCAGGCCCAGCACCACACGCGGCCCTGCCGGCGCAGCGAGCAGCAGGTCGCGCAGGTTGTCGGCAAACACCTTGATGGCCACCTTTTCCGCCTCTTCGCGCAATCGCGAGAACAGATCGCGCTCGGTGGACATGCTGAGCTTCACGCGCCAGGTCCAGGCCACACATTTGCGGATCAGGTCGTCGGCCGGGCGGGCCGCGTGGCTCCAACCCAAGTGCAGCGCAATTTTTCCCTCGGCAATCGACGGTTTGCCCGGCTCGGGCTCGACCGGCAGCACCAGCTTGGCCTCCAGCATCTCCAGCGCCCGGCCCCGGAACACGGCCAGCGCACGGTGTGATGGCACACGGCCAATCGGCTCGTCGTACTCAAAATAGTCGCGAAACTTGGCCACGTCGGGGTTGTTTTCGTCCTTGCCGGTGACCAGTTTGCTGCGCAGCAGGCCCTCGGCCCACAGCCATTCGCGCAAGCGCTGCACCAGCGTGGCGTCTTCGGCCCAGCGCTCGCTCAGGATGTCACGCACACCGTCCAGCACTGCGGGCACGGTCGAGAAATCAGCCCCCGGTTTGCCGTCGTCCAGCACTTCGGCGGGGCGGGTAAAGGCCGCAGCCTCGGTAGCGGGGTTGAGTGTGGGGTCGGCAAACAGTTTGTCGGCCAGCGGCTCGATGCCGAACTCGCGCGCAATCTGGCCCTTGGTGCGGCGTTTTTGCTTAAACGGCAGGTAGATGTCTTCCAGCTCTTGTTTGGTGGGTGCGCTGGCAATGGCCGCACGCAGTGCGTCGGTGAGTTTGCCTTGCTCATCGATGGCCTTAAAAACCGCCTCGCGCCGGTCTTCCAGCTCGCGCAGGTACGACAAACGTGCCTCCAGCTCACGCAGCTGGATGTCGTCCAGCCCGTTGGTCACTTCCTTGCGGTAACGGGCGATAAAAGGCACGGTGGCCCCACCGT
>JAGOEY010000244.1 GCA_017997515.1 Burkholderiaceae bacterium
CGACACACGCCTGATGGACGGCCCGCTGGGCCTGGCCGGGCACCGCTGTATGGCCACGCTGTTTTTTCTGGCGGGCACACCACTGGAGCGCACCCGCCGCGAAGCTGCGCTGGACGTGGCCCGCGCTGTGATCAATGGCCACGACCTGCGCGCCACCGCCGGGGCCACCAGCCCCGATGGGCGCGTGGTGGTGGTGCGTGTGCTGGCACCGGTGGTGGAGCCTGCCATGTATCTGATGCGGCAGATCCGCGCTGCGTGGCGTCAACACTTCTGGCAACAGCCTGCAGTCAACCCTCGGATCTGGAGCACATGAGCATGCAAAGAAGAAAATTTCTCAGCGCTGCAAGTGCAAGCCTGGTCGCTGCACAACTGCCCTTGTCTGCCGCCGCCCAGGCCGCAGGCATGCAGACCACCGGCAGTGCCCAAGCGTTTGACTATGCACAGCTCAAGGGCCGCGCCAGGGTGCTGGCCGCAGCGCCCTACCAGCCCAACACACGCCCCCTGCCAGCCGCAGTGGCTGCGATGGACTACGACCAGTTCCAGAGCATCCAGTTCCGGTCTGACCATGCACTGTGGGCGAACGAACGCCTGCGCTTCCAGGTGAAGTTTTTCCACCTCGGCATGTTCTTCAAACGCCCGGTGCGGATGTTCGAGGTCAGTAACGGGCAGGCGCAGCAGCTGGCCTACGACCCCACCATGTTCAACTTTGGCAAGAGTGGGTTGGCCGCCAGTGCCTTGCCCGCCGACCTCGGGTTTGCGGGCTTTCGGGTCAACTACCACACCGCCCCCCAACACGATGTGGTGGCCTTCCTCGGCGCGAGTTACTTCCGTGCCGTGGGTGGTGCGCGGCAGTACGGCCTGTCGGCACGGGGGCTTGCGGTGGACACCGCATTGCCACGCGCCGAAGAATTCCCGGACTTCACCGACTTCTATATCGAGAGGCCCGACCCGGCCTCGTCCACGCTGGTGGTGTACGCCCTGCTCGACTCCCCCAGCATCACCGGGGCTTACCGCTTTGCCATCACCCCCGGCGACAGCACGGTGATGGATGTGGACGCCGCGCTGTACCCGCGCAAGGAGATCGAGCGACTGGGGATTGCGCCCTGCACCAGCATGTACCAGACCGGAGAAAACGACCGACGTATGGCCTACGACTGGCGGCCCGAGATCCACGACTCGGACGGGCTGTCAATGTTCAGCGGTACGGGTGAATGGCTGTGGCGGCCGCTGGGCAACCCGGCCACGCTGCGCTTCAACGCGTTTGCCGACCAGAACCCGCGCGGCTTTGGCTTGCTGCAGCGCGACCGCAATTTCGAGCACTACCAGGACGACGGCGTGTTCTACGAAAAACGCCCCTCGCTCTGGGTGCAGCCCAAGGCGGGCTGGGGCGCCGGGTCAGTGCAGCTGGTCGAGATTCCGACCGTGGACGAAACCTTCGACAATATCGTGGCCTTCTGGAACCCGGCCGAGAAACCCCAGGCCGGGCAGGAGCTGCTGTTTGGTTACCGCCTGACCTGGGGCAATGACGCCCCGGTACAGCCGCCGCTGGCACGTTGTGTGGCGACCCGCACCGGGCTGGGTGGTGTGGTGGGCCAGAAACGCAGCGTGTACGCGCTGCGGTTTGCGGTGGACTTTGCAGGCGGCGACCTGTCGCTGCTGGACGAGGCCGTGAAGGTGGAGGCTGTGGTGACGGCATCCCGTGGCAAGGTAGAACTGGTGTCGGCCCGCCCGCTGGCATCGGTCAAGGGTTACCGCGCGCTGTTTGATGTGGTGCCGGGTGAGGACGTGTCCCCCATCGCATTACGCCTGTTCTTGCGGGCCAACGGGCAGCCGCTGAGTGAGACCTGGGTGTACGAGTGGACACCCCCTGCGGTCAACGCACGGGTTTTGTACTGACGTCTTGCAGGAGACAGCCTGACGGCACCAAGCAGGGCACGATGGCGGCACTTTCACTTGAACGTGCACACCCACCATGCCCCTGCTCACCAAAGACAACCTGCAGCAACTCGTCGGCCAGTCCATCGGCACCTCGTCATGGGTCGATGTGACACAAGCGCGTATCGACGCCTTTGCCGACTGCACCGAAGACCGCCAGTGGATCCACATCGACGTGGAGCGCGCGAAGCGTGAAAGCCCGTTCGGCGGCCCCATTGCCCACGGCTTTCTCACGCTGTCGCTGCTGCCCATCACGTCCTACGAACTGCTGGCCGACCTGAAGCCCACCAAGTCGGTGAACTACGGCATGGACAAACTGCGCTTCATGGCACCCGTGCCCGCAGGCTCCCGTGTGCGCAACCACATCAAACTCCTCGAAGCCGAGCAGCGTGACGATGGCTGGACGATGCTGCGCTGCGAGCACACCGTCGAGATCGAAGGCCAGCCCAAACCCGCCCTGGTCGCCATCACCCTCGGCCTGTTGTCCTGGTCGTAAACCACCCTGCATCGGAAGGACAACCCTATGGAATTCGCCTACACAGACAAGGTCCAGGACCTGCGCACCCGCCTGCTCGCCTTCATGGACGCGCACATCTACCCGAACGAGAAGCGCCAGGCCGAGGAAGCACACCAGTCGTACATAAACGCAATACAAAACGGTGGTTTCTACACCGGCCTGCCGCTGCTGGAAGAGCTCAAAAAGAAGGGCCGCGAAGCCGGCCTGTGGAACCTGTTCCTGCCCGAAACCGGCCACGGCGCAGGCCTGACGAACCTGGAATACGCACCCCTCTGCGAAATCATGGGCCGCCGCTACTGGAGCGCCGAGGCCTTCAACTGCAGTGCACCCGACACCGGCAACACCGAAGTCATCGAGCGTTACGGCTCGGTCGAACAAAAGGCCCGCTGGCTGCAGCCTTTACTCGACGGTGAAATCCGGTCAGCCTTTGCGATGACCGAGCCCGCCGTGGCCTCATCCGACGCAACCAACATCGCCACACGCATTGAGCGCCAGGGTGATGAATACGTCATCAACGGCCGCAAGTGGTACATCACGGGCGCGATGAACGAGCGCTGCAAAGTCTTCATCCTGATGGGCAAGACCGACCCGGACAACGCCGACCGGCACCGCCAGCAGTCCATGATCATCGTGCCGGCCGACACGCCCGGCATCACGGTCGTGCGCGACATGGCGTTGGTTAACCACTACGACGCGCCCTTTGGCCACCCCGAGGTGCTGTTCGACAACGTGCGCGTGCCGGTCGAGAACATCCTGCTGGGCGAAGGCCGTGGCTTCGAGATTGCCCAGGGCCGCCTGGGCCCCGGGCGCATCCACCACTGCATGCGCATGATTGGGATGGCCGAATCGGCGCTGGAGATGATGTGTGAACGTGTCGTGTCACGCGTCGCCTTTGGCAAACCGCTGGCCGACCAGGGTGTGTGGCGCGAGCGGATTGCCCG
>JAGOEY010000245.1 GCA_017997515.1 Burkholderiaceae bacterium
GGAACACCCGATACATTCCCTGACGCAAGTGACCACGCGCTGATGGATGACAAGGGTGATTTCCCCGACCAGCTGGAAGTGCTGAGCCACGCCAGCGTTGACGCGGTGAATGCCCTGGCCGCCGTTCCAGGCCGGGTGGTCACTTCACTGTCTGCGGTCACCGCACCGCCGCACCGGCCGCCAAAAGCGGCATAAATCCCCGTTCCGGGCTGCCTGCGTAGCGCACGCGCGCACTGCAGCCCCACCACGCGCCATGCGCTGGCGGCACATTGTCTGTGTCCCCAGCGGGCTTTGGCCTTAGGCAGTCTGGCTGCCTGCTACGCCATGCCACTCCCTTCTGGGCCCCGCCACCTGCACTGTGACCGGTGGGCGGTGCCTGTACCGAAACACACACATATTCCCCATGGAAATCGCCATATTGTTCGCCCTCATTCTGCTTAACGGCCTGTTTGCCATGTCGGAGATTGCGCTGGTGACCGCCCGCAAAGCCCGGCTGCAAAAGCTGATTGATGAGGGCGATAGCGGCGCTGCCGCTGCTGTGAAGCTGGGTGAAGACCCGACCCGTTTTCTGTCCACCATCCAGATTGGCATCACCTCGATTGGTGTGCTCAACGGTATCGTGGGTGAGGCCGCGCTGGCCGGGCCACTCGCGGCCTGGCTGGAAACGCTGGGTGTGCCCATGCCGTTCGGCAGTTATGCCGCCACCGGGCTGGTGGTGGTGCTGATCACCTACTTCTCCATCGTGGTGGGCGAGCTGGTGCCCAAACGGATTGGCCAGTCCTACCCCGAAACCTTTGCGCGCCTGGTGGCGCGGCCCATCAACTTTCTGGCGCTGGCGACCAAGCCGTTTGTGCTGTTGTTGTCTGGCTCCACACGCACCCTGCTGCGCCTGCTGGGCGTGAAGGAAACCAGCGGCAGCCCGGTGACCGAGGAAGAGATCCACGCCATGCTGGTGGAGGGCACCACCGCGGGGGTGATCGAGTCGCACGAGCACACCATGGTGCGCAACGTGTTCCGGCTGGATGACCGCCAGATCGGCTCGCTGATGGTGCCGCGTGGTGACGTGATGTGCCTGGACCTGGACGAGTCCATGGAAGAGAACCTGCGCCGCATCGAAACGTCGGACCACGCACGCTTCCCGGTGGTCAGGGGCAGCATGGAAAACATCGTGGGTGTGCTGAATGCACGCCAGTGGCTGGCGCGCACCCTGCGCGACAAGGCGCATGCCCTGGCCGACCAGCCCTTGCAAACGGCGCTGTATGTGCCGGAAACCATCACCGGCATGGGGCTGCTGGACAACTTCCGCCTGTCGGACATGCAGATGGCGTTTGTGATTGACGAGTACGGCGAGGTGCAGGGCATCGTGACGCTGCAGGACCTGATCGAGGCCATCACCGGTGAATTCCATCCGCGTGACCCCGCTACCTCCTGGGCATTACAACGGGAGGACGGCAGCTGGCTGCTGGACGGCCACATTCCTGTGCCCGAGCTGAAGGACCGGCTGAACCTGGACGCGGTGCCCGAAGAGGAGCGTGGCCGTTACCACACGCTCAGCGGCATGGTGATGCTGCTGACCGGCACGCTGCCCAAGGAAATGGACACGGTGGAATGGGAAGGCTGGCGGCTGGAAGTGGTGGACATGGACGGCAAAACCATCGACAAGGTGCTGGCCACACGCACTACAGACGCCGCCCATGCGCCCCCCGCAATGGAGCTTGCAGCATGACCCTGCCATGGACCCGTGCTGGCGCTCAGGCGCTTGTGAACACAGGTATGCCACCCCGCTGGCGGCTGGTGTTTGCCGCGCTGATGGTGATGGTGGGCGCGGCCTGTATGGACGGTTACCCGACACACGATGTGCCCACCATGGACCCCCTCGACATGACGCAGCACCAGCGCCTGGCGCAGATGAATCTGCTGGGGGGTGACGCCCATCTCGACCGGCGCTGGAGCTACGCACTTTTGCCAGGCTGTGTGCTGCGTATCGACTTTGACGGCAAGGCGGGGCCGCGCCCGCCGGTCGATATCCACTTGCTCGACGCTTCCGTCAAGGTGGCGACAAACAAGGCCGACGACACGTTTGATGTGGAAGTGCAACAAACCCACCCCTCAGCGCCCAGCGAGGTCACGGTGTTTGAAGCACAGAAATGGATCCACGCCGTGCGTATGTCGAGAACCCTGCTGGGCATTGAGAAAGGTTGCACCGATGGCTAACCCAATGGCTGACAGCCCCCTTCCCCACAACGATGAAACCCACACCCTTCATTTGAACTCTGGAGACACACAATGCGACTGACCACACGCAGCAGGTTTGCACTCACCGCCATGACCGACGTAGCCATGCGCTGCCCGTCGGGCCCCGTCACGCTGTCGTCCATCAGTGCGCGGCACGGCATTTCGCTGTCCTACCTGGAGGCGCTGTTCAGTGCACTGCGCAACGCAGGCCTGATCGTGAGCGCCCGGGGCCCGGGCGGCGGATATTCGCTGGCCCGCAGCGCGCAGGACATCACGGTGGCAGACATCACCCTGGCATCGGAGCAGTGGAAAACCGGCAAAACAACGGCACAAAACCGTGACGCCATGAGCCCCGACCAGGGCGCCATGACCCATGCGCTGTGGCTGGCGTTTAACCAGACCGTGGTGGAGCACCTGCGCGGGGTGTCGCTGGCCGATCTGGTGAACCAGCACCAGGCGGTGCATGGTCTGCCGCAGGAGCAGCCCCCCGCCCCGACCACCAGCAGACGCCGCGCCGTTCCGCCCAAAAAACAGATGCCGCAGGACGGGGTTCCGAACTCGGTGTTTGCGCTGGGCACGCTGGCGCGTTCGCGGTAGGAGTACAGGCCGTGTGGTGGCAGGGCCGCCGCAAACTACAAAAACAATAGCTGCTAGCGCCCGAAAACAGGGCGCTAGCAACCTATTTCATTCACATTTTTAGCCAAAAAAGGCCCCGCAGCCACTCAGCGTGGTTTGCGCGCGCCACCACCCACTTTGCGAGCGCCCGAGCCGTTGTCGCGTGGTGGCAGGCCGGTGTGCTGGGTCAGCATCCGGCCCTTGGTCACGGTGTTGACCGTGGCTGACTTGGCCTTCTCGCCGGGTGCGCTGGAGTTCTTCTTGCGGGCACTGGTGTAGCCGCCGTCGGTCAGCGGCTGCCAGGTCGGGATCAGGTGGTGTTTGCCGTTGCCGATCAGGTCGGCGCGGCCCATATTTTTTAAAGCCTCGCGCAACAGCGGCCAGTTGTTGGCGTCGTGGTAACGGAGGAAGGCTTTGTGCAGGCGGCGGCGTTTGTCGCCACGCACGATGTCCACCACCTCACTCGTGCGCGTGATCTTGCGCAGCGGGTTTTTGTTGGTGTGGTACATCGTCGTCGCGGTGGCCATGGGCGACGGGTA
>JAGOEY010000246.1 GCA_017997515.1 Burkholderiaceae bacterium
GGTTGGCCCACCTGATGGAGCACAGCTGCCGGCAGATCGAGATCCCTGCACCCGGCCGCTGGGACTGGCTGCGGCTGCTGCGCAGCTACTGCGCCTTCCATGCCATGCGCTGGTTTCCGACCTGGGCCGGATGGCTTCCACGGCACCAACCGGTTATCACGCTGGTCAAGCCGCAACACGCTGCACCGCCCCACCCCCGCAGCGCAAACACCAAGGCCACGGCCTGACCCCGCACGGGGCCCATTCACCATGCCAGCGTCCTCCACTCTCTCTGCAGCTGGCACCGTGGCCCCCACAGGTTTACGCGGCATCACCCGCCAGCCGTGGTGGCCTTGGGTGGCGCGCGCGGCGGTCACGGTGTTCCTGCTGGTGGTGGTGTGGCTGCTGGTGCGGCAGGCCCGTACGGTGGACTGGCCGCGTGTGCTGGACGCTTTGCGTGCGCTGCCTGCCAGCGCACTGTGGGTGGCAGGCGCGCTTGCGTTCACCAGCCACCTGGCCTACGGCAGCTTCGACCTGATTGGCCGCCGTTGCACCGGCCATGGACTGCCACGTGCCACCACCCTCGGCATCGCGATGGCCAGTTATGCGTTCACGCTGAACCTGGGCTCGCTGGTGGGTGGGGTGGGCGTGCGTTACCGCTTGTACGAACGCCGGGGCGTGGACGCGGGCACCATCGGCCAGGTCGTGGGGCTGGGGGTGCTGACCAACTGGATTGGGTACTTCGTGCTGGCCGCTGCCGTGCCCTGGCTGTGGGAGCCTCGCCTGCCGTCGGGCTGGAGTGTGACCGCCGGGCAGATACGCTGGGCCTGCACCGCCCTGCTGCTGGTGCCTGCAGCCTACCTGGCCATATGTGCGGCGCGGCACGGCCAGCCCATTACCGTGCAAGGCCACTCCTTCCCACTGCCGCACTGGCCGCTTGCACTGTGGCAGCTGGTGGTGTCAACCTGCAACTGGATGCTGATGGCGGGTGCTTTGTGGGTGTTGCTGCAGGGCGCAGTGGCATACCCTGCGGTGCTGGCCACCGTGCTGGTGGCCGCCGTGTCGGGCCTGGTTCTGCGGGTTCCCGCGGGGCTGGGTGTGCTGGAGGCGGTGGGGGTGCTTCTGCTGACAGGCCCGCTGCCACGCGACACGGTGCTGGCGGCGCTGCTGGCCTACCGCGCCCTGTATTACTTTGCGCCGTTGCTGCTGGCAACACTGGCTTTTGGCTGGGCGGAACTGCACAAGCGGTGAAGAGCGGGCCAGCCAAAAAACTCCTGATTTCATAGCTGTCTGCGCTCACCCAGCATACGCTGGAGGCCATTTTGGCCATTATTTCCTGGCTTGCAGCGGCCTGCAGGCACAACCAACCTCCCCGGCCAGACACACACAAGCACCCGCCCTCTGCGATGGGTAAAAGCTTTTGTGTGCAGCGCACCAATTTGGGGGCATCTTCCGCACCGGAACGACACGTACACCACCCGGCTTGGCCCTGCGGATGTGCGCAGCGGTGCCACACCCCGCTGTTTTCTGCGCCAAAAGGGCTGAAAACACACGGCATGGATGTTGCTTATCCAAGGACAGTCCGCCGGTAAAGCTGCCCCGGACTGCTGTATCCCTCCGCTAACGATGGCGGAACACCCGAACACACACGCCTGAGGAGGCCGCCCGTGTTCGGTAGTTCCAACCCACACCCGTGGTTTCGCGGAGGGTGCGTTGCCTCGGCTCCCCTGCGGTGGATGCCGGCGTGTAATGCCTCGCACCTGTCGTCCGCCGACACCCCGGGTACCTGCAGGACCCGCGTATGAAAATCATTGTTATTGGCCACGGCATGGTGGGCCACAAGTTCCTGGAAAGCCTGGCCGAGACCGGCCTCACCAACGTGGAAGTCACCGTGTTGTGTGAGGAGCCACGCCCGGCCTACGACCGTGTGCACCTGTCGGCGTTTTTCAGCGGCACCACGGCAGAAGACCTCTCGCTGGTCGAACCCGGCTTTTTCGAGCGCACTGGTTTCACGCTGCGGCTGGCGGCGCGTGCTGGGTCAATTGACCGCCGCACCAATACCGTCACCACCGCCGACGGTGAAGTGCTCTCCTACGACAAACTCGTGCTGGCCACCGGCTCCAACCCCTTTGTGCCATCGGTGCCCGGACGTGACCGCGAACACATCCATGTCTACCGCACCATCGAAGACCTGGAGGCCATGCAGGCCTCGGGTGCCAAGTCGAAAACCGGCGTCGTAGTGGGCGGCGGCCTGCTGGGCTTGGAATGCGCCAAGGCCCTGTGCGACATGGGGCTGGAAACCCACGTGATCGAATTTGCCCCCCGGCTGATGGCCGTGCAGGTGGACGAAGGTGGAGGCCGGGTGCTGCGGGCCAAGATCGAAGAGCTGGGCTTGCATGTGCACACCAGCCACAACACGCAGGAGATCACCGATGGCGCCCGTGCGCGCCACCGCATGGTGTTTGCCGACGGCACTTACCTCGAGACCGACATGATCGTGTTCTCCGCAGGCATCCGCCCCCGCGACGAACTGGCCCGCCAATGCCTGCTGGCCGTGGGCCCGCGGGGTGGTGTGGCGATCGACAGCGCCTGCCGCACCAGCGACCACGATGTGTACGCCATTGGCGAATGTGCCTCGTGGAACGAACAAACCTTTGGCCTGGTGGCCCCGGGCTACGACATGGCCCGCGTGGTGGCACGCCACATTGCGGGTGAGGCTGACGCGGCGTTTGTGGGTGCCGACATGAGCACCAAACTCAAACTCATGGGTGTGGACGTGGCCAGCATTGGTGACGCCCATGGCCGCACGCCCAAGAGCCGCAGCTGCCAGTACGTGGACGAGCTGCGCCAGATCTACAAAAAGATCGTCATCAGCGAAGACGGCAAACAACTGCTGGGCGCGGTGCTGATTGGCGACGCTTCTGAATACGGCACGCTGCTGCAAATGGCGCTGAACGGCATCACCCTGCCCGAAGACCCCGAGTTCCTGATCTTCCCGTCCAGCGACGGCAAGGCCAAACCGGGCCTGGGCGTGGACGCCCTGCCCGACTCCGCACAAATCTGCTCGTGCAACAACGTCACCAAGGGGGCCATCTGCGCCGCTGTGGGTGAAGGCGTCTGCACCATCGGCGCGATGAAGGCCTGCAACAAGGCCGGTGCCACCTGTGGCGGTTGTGTGCCACTCGTCACGCAAGTGATGAAGTTCGAGATGGCGCGGCGCGGCATGGCGGTGAACAACCACATTTGTGAACACTTCCCCTACTCACGCCAGGAGATTTACCACCTGGTGCGGGTGGGCAACATCAAGAGCTTCGACGAGCTGCTCGCCCAACACGGCAAAGGCCTGGGCTGTGACATTTGTAAACCCGTGGCGGCCAGTGTGCTGGCTTCGTGCTGGAACGATTT
>JAGOEY010000247.1 GCA_017997515.1 Burkholderiaceae bacterium
CAAAGCGTTCCAAAGACGAATTTGCCCGGCTGGAAAACCCCAACGCGCTGTTCGGCATCGTGCAAGGCGGCATGTTCAAGAACCTGCGCCAGGAGTCGCTCGAAGCGCTGGTCGAGATGGACTTCCCCGGCTACGCCGTGGGTGGCGTGAGTGTGGGTGAGCCCAAAGACGAGATGCTCGACATCATGGCGCACACGCCCCACCGCCTGCCCGCGAACAAACCGCGTTACCTCATGGGTGTGGGCACGCCCGAAGACCTGGTGCAGGGCGTGGCCGATGGCGTGGACATGTTCGACTGCGTGATGCCCACCCGCAACGCGCGCAATGGCACCATCTTCACGCGTTATGGCGATCTGAAGCTGCGCAACGCGCGCCACAAAACCGACCACCAGCCGCTGGACGCCACCTGCACGTGTTACGCCTGCGCAGGCACGTCGGGTATGAGCTGGGACACCGGCGGCCGCGAAGGTTTCAGCCGCGCCTATCTGCACCACCTGGACCGCTGCGGCGAAATGCTCGGCCCCATGCTGACCACCGTACACAACCTGCACTACTACCTGAACCTGATGCGTGAAGTGCGCGAGGCATTGGATGCGGGCACCTTCAGCCAGTTCCGTGCCCAGTTCAAGGCAGACCGCGCGCGCGGGGTCTGACCGCAGCCCCTTCACACTCCAGCACCATGCAACACACCTCTGCCCCCGCCCGCCGCCACACACGCCTGCTTGCGCTCGCCGCCGTGTTGTTCGGTGCCAGCCTGCTTTCGGCCTGCGCCACGCGGATCGAAACAGACCCCACCAGCGGTGCCCCGCAATTACGCGCCCAGAACCGCCTGCTGCTCACGCCGGACAACGGCGGCCAGGCCATCACCGGGGCGGCCTTACAACCGGGCGACATCATCCTGTCGTCCACCAACGGCATCAACTCGCTGGGTATCCGGGTGTTGACGGTGTCACCCGTCAGCCACGCGGCGCTGTACCTGGGTGACGACACCATTGCCGAGGCGGTGGGCTCGGGCATCCGGGTGCGCAGCACGGGTGACTTTGTGGCCGATGAATCCACCATCGTGGCCTTCCGCCACCCGGGCATCACGCAGGCGCACACCGACGCGATGCGCACGTTTGCCCAGGCCCAGGTGGGCAAGAAGTACAACACCGCCGGGGTGGTGCTGCAGGCACCTTTCACGCTGCAACGCCAGTTCTGCGAGCTGCCGCTGGTGCCCAGCCTGGTGCGCGACGCGTGTATCCGCGGCATTGCGGCCATCCAGCTCGGGGCCTCGAAAAACGACCGTTTCTTCTGCTCGCAGTTGGTGCTGGAGGCCTACCGCCAAGCCGGCCTGCCGTTGACCAGCGCCGACCCGCGCCTGGTGAGCCCGGCCGACCTGCTGCACATGCGCGAGGGCGACGTGCCCTCGATCCAGATCGCGCAGGCGCTGCAGTATGTGGGCCATCTGAAGTCGCCACCGCCGCTGGATGCTGAGCAAGTGGCCTACACCACGGGCGATTGACCCGGCCCGCCTCGGGGAACGCGGTAAAAGCCCTTTGGATTTACACTTTGCGACACATAGCGCCAATTTTTGGCATTCAGCATGTCGCGCAGTGCCCCAGGGAGCCCCATGAACAGCGGTTTGCTCGTCCGTTTCAGCGAAATGGTCGCCTCCATTTACGCAGCAGCGCTGCAGCCTGAGGCGTGGCAACAGGTCGTGCAGAAGATCGCCGAGCTGCATGACACCGACAAAACCATCCTGCTGACCGCCACCACCACACTGCAGGACGGCGGCTACCTGATCGCCCATGGGCTGGACGCGCCCTACATCCAGGAATGGAACACCCGCTACATCGCAGACGATGTATGGACCAGCGCAACCATACGCCTGGGGCTGATGCAGGATGGCAACGTGGTGCTTGGTGACGAGCTGGTGCCGGAGGCAGAGTTTCTCAACTCTGTTTTTTACCGGGAATTCCTGTCGCGCCAGCACATTCGGCACCTGTGTGCCGGTGTTGTTTTCTCAGGCCAGGTGCCCGACCTGCCGGCGACCAGCTGCAGCATTTTCCGGTCGGCTGAAAGCACCCGCTTCAACGAAACCAGCCGCACGCTGCACCGGCTCACGGTTAACCACCTGTCGCAGTCTTTGGGAACCATGGTGAGGCTGCGGGATGCCGAGTTTCGCCTGGCGTCCAGCCTGCAGGCACTGGACCATTTGAAGGGGGCCGTACTGCTGCTGGGCCGGCGTGGCAACGTGGTTTTTGCCAACCGGGCTGCCCACGCATTGCTCCAGCAACACGATGGCATCAGCCTGCGCACCGGCAACCCGCTGACCGATGCACTGGGGTGGTTACAGGCACCCCAGGCCGACGTGCAGTCCGCGCTGGAGGCAGAGATTCGCACCGCCATGGACAGTGACCCGCTGCAGACCAGCCATTTCGCCCATGGCCTGGCACTGGCCCGTCCCTCCGGTAAAAGCAGCCTGGTGTTACACGTGGCCCCGCTGACCGACCGCAGCGACCTGTCACACACACTGCTGCAGGCGGGCGCTATTGTTTTTGTATCAGACCCCCAGGGTATCCCCACGCTGGACGCCACCTTGTTGCACCGGCTGTACGGCATCAGTGCGGCGGAGAGCCGTGTGGCGCAAGAGCTGCTGGGCGGCCAGACACTACAGGCCACGGCCGCCAAGCTGCACCTGGGGGAAAACACCGTCAAAACCCATCTGCAGCATCTGTTCGAAAAAACCCACACCAGCCGCCAGCAGCAGTTGATTCGCCTGCTGCTGGGTCTGGTGCACCACTGAGAACGTGTTCAAAGAGACAAAGAGAGTTGGCGCAAGCCGAGAGTGAAAGACCCGTACGGACAGGCGTTTTCACAATCACCTGAACAGGTGATGTGCGAAACACCAAGCCCGTCTATCGTGAAACGTCTTGTTTCACTACTTTCTTTTTCGGAGAACTTTCGATGTCCACTTCACCCCGCCACATCCGCTCATTGGCCGTTTCGAGCGCCCTTCTCCTGGCTTTGGCGGGTTGTGGGGGAGGAGGTGATGACACACCGACGCCCGCTCCGACACCGGCACCAACTCCCGCACCAACCCCGGCTCCCGCCCCTACTCCCTCGCCCTCGCCCTCGCCCTCGCCAGTGACTCTGACTGGCTCCGTGGTGGTGGACCAGGCGGTCCAGAACGCGGTGGTGTGTATGGACCTCAACGCCAACAGCGTGTGTGACACCGGCGAACCGGTCTCGGCCAAGACCGGCACCACGGGCGCCTACAGCCTGACCTATGACGCAGCCACCATCACGCCAGCACAGGTCGCAGCAGCCTCCCTGATTGCCCCCATGGTGCCCGGTGCGCCAGCAGATGCGAACACCACCATCGACGCAGCCGAACCTG
>JAGOEY010000039.1 GCA_017997515.1 Burkholderiaceae bacterium
ACACCGGCTTCGGCCATGGTGGGCACGTCGGGCAGCTGCGGGTTGCGTTTGGCGGCGGCCACGGCCAGCGGGCGGATCTTGCCGTTCTTGATGTGGCCCATCACCGAAGGCATGGTGTCGAAGCTCACCTGCACCTGGCCACCGATCAGGTCAATCAGCGCCGGGCTGCTGCCCCGGTAAGGGATGTGGGTGATGAAAGTGCCGGTGGCGTCCTTGAACAGCTCGGCCGCGATGTGCTGGGTGCTGCCCGAGCCGCTGCTGGCGTAGTTGAGCTGGCCAGGTTTGCTCTTGGCCAGCTTCACCAGATCGGCCACGTTGGTTACCGGCAGGGCCATGTTGGCCACCAGCACGTTGGGCACGGCTCCGACGAAGGCCACCGGCACCAGGTCCTTGTTGTTGTCATAACCCAGCTTGAGCAGGTGCGGCGCAATGGCATGGGCGGTGGACACGCCCATCACAAAGGTGTGGCCGTCGGTGGACTTGGCGGTCACGTCGGCGGCCAGGGTGTTGGACGCGCCGGGGCGGTTTTCCACCACCACACTCTGCTTGAGCAGCGGGCCCAGGCGGTCGGCCACAGCGCGGGCCATGGCGTCGGTACCGCCGCCGGGGGCCGAGCCCACCAGCAGCTTCACGGGCTGGCGCGGCCATTCCTGGGCGGAGGCGGTGGACACGGCGGTGCCCAGCGTGGCCGCCAGGCTGCAGGCAACGGCAAGGTGCGTGAGGGATTTCATGGTTTTGTCTCCTGTTTATCGGAATAAGGTTGGGGTGCAACAGGGACAGATGCTAGGCTTGTGATTGATTTCTGAAAATTCAAAGTTCTTCATGTATTGATAACCTGAAGATATACATCCCATGAGCACCACCCCCACCGCCCAACTGCTGAACCGCCTGCGTATGCGCCAGGTGGCCCTGTTACTCGCCATTGGGCAGCACCGCACCCTGCGCGCCGCCGCTGCCCAGCTGGGCCTGACCCAGCCGGCGGCCACCAAGATGCTGCAGGAGCTGGAAAGCGCCATGGGCCACGCCCTGTTCGACCGGGTCGGCCGGGGCCTGCAGCTCACGGCGGCCGGGCACTGCGTGCTGGCGTATTTCGAGGGCTTACAAGGCCATTTCGACGCCCTCACCCGCGAGCTGGGCGAGCTGGAACAGGGCAGCGCTGGCAAGCTGTGTATCGGCAGCATCATGGCGGCCTCCCCCGCGGTGCTGACACAGGCCCTGATCCGGCTCAAGGCGCTGTACCCGCTGCTCACCATCGAGATCACGGTGGACACCAGCGACCGCCTGAGCGACGCACTGCGCCGGGGCGACCTGGACCTGGTGATTGGCCGGGTGCCCGATACCAACGCCGGGGCCTTCAGCTTCTCACCCATCGCCGAAGAAGCACTGTCCATCGTCGCCTCGCCCCAGCACCCGCTGGCCGGGCAGGCCCGCGTGGCCTGGGCCGAACTGCTGGCCTACCCCTGGATCCTGCAGCCGCACGGCAGCCCCATGCGCGAGGTGATGGAGCATGAGTTCAAAAACCAGCGCAGCCCGCTGCCCCGGGGCCTGATCGAGACCGCGTCCATCCTCACCACCACCAACCTGATCGGCAACTCCGACATGCTGGCGGTGATGCCCACCGAGGTGGCCGAACGCTACGAGGCCCACGGCCTGCTGGCCTGCCTGCGTTACACCGTGCGCCAGCGGCTCAGTGTGTACGGCACCATCGCCGCCCGGGACCGGCCCGCCGGGCCAGCGGCAACCCAGCTGATGCAGTTCCTCCGTTCGGCCACTGCCGAGGCACCACAGAATCAAAAACAATAGCGCTGTACGCACATGGGTATTGTGCTAAAGCCACTTTTGGCTTCAAAACCCCACCCCCACAGGGGCGGGCAATAATCCCTAGAATTCAAGGGTTTTCCCTAGGATGCAGCACCCCTCCCCGCTGCGCAACACCCCATGAACCTTCCCCTCTTCGCCCTGGCCGTGGCGGCCTTTGGTATCGGCACCACCGAATTTGTCATCCTGGGCCTGCTGCCCGAAGTCGCCAGCGACCTGGCCGTGTCCATCCCCGCAGCGGGCATGCTGGTGTCGGCCTACGCGCTCGGCGTGGCGGTGGGTGGACCGATCCTGGCCGTGGCCACGGCGCGGATGCCGCGCAAGACCACACTGGCATGGCTGATGGCGCTGTTTATCCTGGGCAACGTGGGCTGCGCACTGGCCCCCAACTACGCGTGGCTGATGGTGGCGCGGGTGGCCACGTCGTTCTGCCATGCGGCCTTCTTTGGTATTGGTGCGGTGGTGGCGGCCAGTGTGGTCGAGCCGCACAAACGGGCGCAGGCCATGGCGCTGATGTTCACCGGCCTGACACTCGCCAACGTGCTCGGGGTGCCACTGGGCACGCTGATGGGCCAGCACCTGGGCTGGCGCTCCACCTTCTGGGCCGTGGCCGTGATTGGTGTGCTGGCCATTGCCGCCGTGCTGCGCTGGGTGCCGAACCTGCGCCACACGCTGAGCGGCAGCGCGCTGGGTGAATTCCGCGTGCTGCGCAGCAAACAGGTGCTGCTGGCGCTGGGTGTGAGTGTGCTGGCCTCGACCAGCATGTTCACCGTGTTCACCTACATCACACCCATCCTGCGCGACGTGACCGGCGTGTCGCCCCAGAACGTGAGTGGTGTGCTGCTGCTGTGCGGTGTGGGCCTGACCATCGGCAACCTGCTCGGTGGCCGCCTGGCCGACTGGAAACTCATGCCCTCACTCATGGGCATCTTCGCCGTGCTGGCCGTGGTGCTGGCCGCGTTTTCGTTCACCAGCGCCTGGCTCTGGCCCGCTGTTTTCACCGTGGTGGTGTGGGGCATGGTGGCTTTCTCCGCTGGCACGCCGCTGCAGGCGCGGGTGGTGACGCAGGCGGGTGACGCGCCCAGCCTGGCGTCCACCCTGAACATCGGGGCGTTTAACCTTGGCAACGCCATTGGTGCGTGGCTGGGGGGTGTGGTGATCAGCGCAGGCTGGTCGCTGCAGACGATCCCGCTGGTGGCCGCAGGGGTGACGCTGGCGGCGCTGGCGTTGACGGTGTACACCGCATCGCTGGACCGGGCACCTGCGGCGGGGTCTTCCACGAAACTGGCGGGGTGTGAAGCGGGCTGAAAAAGCGGAAGGACAGGCCAGCTTCAGCCCCGGTACGCCGCCTCAATGGCGGCAACGTCGATCTTCTGCATGGTCATCATGGCGTCGAACGCACGTTTGGCGGCCGCACGGTCGGGGTCGGCTATCGCCTCCAGCAGCACACGCGGCGTGATCTGCCATGACAAACCCCATTTGTCCTTGCACCAGCCACAATCACTTTCCTGGCCACCATTGCCGACCACCGCGTTCCACAAACGGTCGGTTTCCGCCTGGTCAACCGTTGCGATCTGGAACGAAAAAGCCTCACTGTGTTTGAAGTGGGGGCCGCCGTTCAGGCCGACGCAGGGAATACCCACCACCGTGAACTCCACCAACAGCACATCCCCTTCACTGTCATCCGGGTAGTCGCCCGGCGCGCGGTGGATAGCTCCCATGGCACTGTCAGGGAAGGTCTGCGCATAGAAGTTTGCGGCTTCCACCGCATCCCGCTCGTACCATAAACACAGTGTGTTCTTGTGGACCATGGTCTGTCTCCTGAAGCAATAGAACGGGTTGGCAACCCGCATGATCTGCCCGCGAACCACTGGCATCGTACAGACCACAAAAAACCCGGTCTATAGGACGCGGCCGATGCCGCTGTAGCCATCGGCCCGCGCTGACTACACTTCACCACTCCCGCCCAACGAACCAGCCCCCCTTCCCCATGGACTTTTTCCTCCTGACACTGATCAGTGCCACCGGCTTTTACATGCTCAAGTCTGCCGAGCAGCGCAAACGTATCACCCTGCTGGGCAGCCATCTGAGCCAGTACCAGATCGAAAAACTGATGGAGACCTTGTCCGACGGCTACCTGCGCGCGCTGGGGGAGAAGGATGCCGCGCGGCGTGAGCAGGTGTGGGCGCTGCTGGCCAGCAGCGAGGCCCAGCTGTGCAGCCAGTTCAGCCGTTTTGTGGCCGAGTTTGCCAAGGTGGACGAGGTGTCCACACGGGTCAGCAAGATTCCGGTGGCGGTGCCGTTTGCCAACCAGCTGCTGTCCGCCGCCACCTTCGACCTGCGCAAGGTGTTTGCCGTACACGCCAAGGGCCTGGCCCAGGCCGCACAGAACACCGACGGGCGCTCGCCGCGCGACAAGGCCTTCACCATGTCGGCCGAGCTGTATCTGATGCAGCACACCTGCCACTGGTTCTGCAAGTCCAAAACCGTGGCCTCGGCCCGGCTGATGGCGCGGCACAAAACAACGTACGAACAGGTGCTGGCCTCGGTGGCCCCGGCCACGCGGGACGCCTACCGGGCGCTGGTGGGTGCGTAAAACCCCAGTGTGGCTTGCCTCGAATGCTATAAATTAAATAGCTATTCGCGCTCACCCAGAGGGCGCCAGAGGCCTATTTTTCTTATAAATTGCGCCAACATGGGAGCGGTGTAGAACCACCTTTCAGCGGGACCCAATGGCGCGTGCCACCGCGTCCTGAACGGTTCCCAGGGTGTTGCTGTTGCGCAGCATGCCCAAGCCGTTGGAGCTGGCATGTATGACAGTTTGCACACGGATCTGCTGGTCGTTCAGCGTGTTCTGGATCACCAGGCCCGCACCGAGGTCTGAGGCCCGGCCCTCGACGCTGTTGCCCGGACCGTTTTGCACGAGGTTCATACCCGCCATCCGCTGGCTGATCTGCAGGGCCTGCGCCGGGTTGAGCTGCGACAAGCGGTCGAGTGTGAGGGTGGTCTGGGTCACCAGCGCGCCGTTGATGTAGACCGCCCGGCTGATTCCAAACCCCACTCGCAGGCCGTGCCCGGCATCAAAGCCACCCCGCAGGGTTTCCAGGTGCTGGTCGCTGACCGTGCGCCACACCAACGGCTCTGCGGCATACACCGGCACGTGGTGGCCGGCACCCCACACCAGCAGCCCACAACACAGCCCCCGGGCGAGTGCAGCGGTCGGTACAGGGTGGTGGAGCATCAGAAATCTCCCGGCCCCAGCTTGGGCAGAGAAATATCGGTCAGGCTGTCGCGGCCCACACCACTCAGCAAAGGAGCGCGCGGCGCCACGCGCCAATCGGCACGCAGGTTGAAGCGTGCCTGGTCCATGCGGTTGTGCACCACAAACAGCACACCGTTTTGCCAGTTTTTCGCGAAGACCTCACGGGCCAGTGCACGGGTGCCCTGTGCCGGGTCCCCCACCAGCACCCGGTCGGGCTGCAGACCTTTCACGACCACAAAATGCAGGTATCCGTTGTCGTTCAGCAGCACGATGGCCGGAACATTCACCTCACCCAGTTTGTCCAGGGGCTGCTCGAAGCCGTCGGCGTCAAAGCCATGGGCCGCAAGCACCCGTTTCATGTCGAGCAGCGAAAAACCATCTTGGCGGATACGCGCCTGGTCGCCTTGCGCATACATCTGCTCAAACACGGCCTGCTCGCTGATCGGGTAGGCGTAGTGGTGTGTGAGCAAGGTCGCCACCGCCGCAGACCCACAACTGAAGTCGTACTGCTGCAGCAGCGTGCCCGACCAACGCGCCTGCCGCAGGCTGGTCACCGGAACCTGCATGTCACCGGCCCCGGTGGACAGCAACTGGGCAGATTGCGCCCCGGCAGTCCCGCCCACAGCCGCCAGCGCAAGGAATAACAACAGGCCGCGCATGGTGTTCAATCCATCTGCACATGCAGGAGAACCGCGTTCTGGATCAACACATTGGCACCGGAGTTCTGGATCACGACAGGAAGTCCACTCATGTTCGAAAACGCACCGCTGCTGATCGTGTTGCTGCCCGTCGCCACCTGATGGGCGCTGTTGCCTGTTGTGGCCCCTGTCAGCAGCATGTCGTTCTGTACGTAAGTGCCACCACGCAAACGCTCCAGAGCGGTGGTCGCCACAGGGGTGGAGAAACTCCCGCGCCCGGCCAGTGCACCGGCAACAGGGGCGTTGGTCGCATTGGTGGCTTCGCCTGGCGGGGCTTGCGCCATTGCCGCCAACGTACACAGCATGGCTGTGGCCCCCACTGCCAATGTCAGGTGGTTTTTCATGGTGTCTCCTCAGGTCGTCGCGGACACAGCGGAATGGGCCGGCGGGGACAACCCGGGCAGACAGTGCGCTGGCTGCACACCGTCTACCCGATGGCCCACCCTACCGACCCTCAACCCGGCCCGTGTCAGTGGCCCACGTTCAGGTTGGCCTGCACATTCACACTTTGCTGGATCAGCGAAGAAATGCCGCTGTTCTGGCTGGCGATCATGATGCCGGCGGCGGACTGTCCTACGCTGGTCATGCTGTTCGACAGGTTGAACGTACCCGCAGAAACGGAATTGCTTCCGCCCGCACCGCCGACGCCACCCTGGCCAGTACCACCTGCGCCACCTGCGGCCGTGTTGGTGCCACCGTTGCCAGCACCACCGGTGCCACCGGCGCCACTGCCGCCTGCACCACCATTACCCGCCGTGTTGCTGCCATTGCTGGCGCTGCCATTGGTGGCACTGCCGTTGTTGGCAGCGCCGCCGTTGCCACCCGTGCCAGCGCCCGTGGTGCGGCCACCGGTATTGGAGCTGGTCGCCGTGCCACCGTCGCCACCGCTGCCGCCCGCTGCGCCGCTGCCGCCAGCACCTGCCACACCCGTGTTGCCGCTGGTGCCACCATCACCACCCAGGCCGCCGCCATTGGCACTGCCGCTGGAGCCGCTGCCCCCGCCACTGCCGCCGCGGCCACCACGCGCACCGTTGTCGCCATTGGCTTGGGCATTGCCACCCGAGTTCGAGCCGGATGCACTGCCGCCTTTACCCCAGGCACCGTTGCCGGCCTCGGCACTTCCATTGTCCGCACTGCCGTTGGTGACCGAACCGTTGGAGGCTCTTCCGCCCGAGCCACCCATGGCGGCTTCGCCACCCGCGCCCGTGCCACCCGTGCCCCGCCCCGAGGCAACGCCACCCTTGCCTGTGCCGCCATCACCGCCATAACCCTTGCCACCATTGGCAGAACCGGCGTTGGAGGCATAGTTTCCGATGTTGGACACACTGTTACCGGTTACGGCCCCATCCAGCTTGCTTAAAGCCGTGGCGCTGGACACGTTGAAGGCATTGGTGAAGCTGCCCGAAGACCCGTTGTTGAGTGCCACGGAGCGCGCCCCTGTGGCGCGTGCAGCGCCGGTGTTTTTGTAGTTGGTGCTGCTGTCGGTCGATGTCCGTGCGTACGTGCTTGAGTCGGTGGAAGTTTTGGAATAACTGCTGGAGTCCGTCTTGCTGCTGGTTTCCGTGTTGGTGTTGTTGATCGTGCTGGTGTTGTCACCAGTACGCGTCCTTTGCGCTGCATCCTGGTCAACGCCTGCTGCCATCGCGACATGGCTTAACCCGAATACCGCTGCGATGGCCGTGGCCAAAAGTGTCGTTTTCATAAATCCTCCAAATGTTGAACTTGAATGACTACCTTGAGGGTGGTGTGTGCCACACCCATCGCAGTCCATCGCATATCGCGTGCCAGGAATCCTGAACATCCAGAACGCTGTCGAGGGTAAAAAGACGCGGTTTTAGATACGGTACTGGCCGGTTTGGCAGCACGTGGACGGTTTTTGCACTCCCCTGTCGACGGGCTCACCGCACCTTTGTCGCAGATGTGTGACAGCACTCTGCAAGACACCTCCACAGCTTGACGCGTATGGGGAATGGCACTTCATTCGCACACCACACAGGCCCCGTGCCATAACCAGCGTCACATACATGCGACACATCACGTGTGACACAGATCTCGTCGCTGCGCGACACACGGCCACGCGCCTGCATGGCATGTGCAGGACAACACCCCTCTCCTGGGTACACCCCGTATCGCTTCGTCAAGGGCTGCAACAGGCCTGTGACAGATGCATCCCAGGCAGCGTTTACGTACCGTTGCAAGTTGCAAATTGAAAAGCGCCATGGATACACCTATACCTGAAGAACGTTCAAGCTGTGTTATGGCTACGTCGCACCGCTAGATGCCTGTTCCGATGGCAAAAAAGAAATACAAGCGGCAACAGTTTTAAGCAGACGCGGTTCCGGAAAACGCTGCAGCGTCCAGCCAGATTCTGGTGCAGTGCCAAGAATGATGGAACCCCCAAAAAACACGGTCACACACGAGGAGCAATGTGATGGCAAAGAACCCCCGCAACTGGCCCGTACTGTGGGGTGCTTGTTCGTTCGGCCTACTGCTATGCACGCATGGACAGGCACAACAAACCCCCTCCAGACAAGGGGCCCTCAAACGCCTGGAAACGTTACAGCAGCAAGTGACCGAACAAGGTTTCCAGATTGAGAGACTGCGCCAGCAGGTCGCGGAGCAAGAGATCCGCTACACACAGCAACAACAGCAACTACAAACCCTCGCACGCCAGGAAGACGCAGGCAACAGGCCCGTCGCCACCGCCCCTCCCGACGTCAACCAAGCGGGCCTGGCCAATGCCCCGTCCGACGGCTCCACCCAGGCCATAAGGGTTGGTATTTCCCCCCAGGCCGAAGAAGCACTCCCGGCCGTGGCACAGCTGTTCGACCAGCCTGGCATCCTGACCCCTCCCGGGCGTTTTGTGCTGGAGCCCTCGGTACAGTACGGCTACTCGTCCAGCAACCGTGTGGCCCTGGTGGGTTACACCATCATCCCGGCGCTGCTCATTGGCCTGATCGACGTACGTGAGGTCAAGCGCAACATACTCACTACCGCACTCACCGGGCGCTGGGGCCTGAGTAAACGCCTGGAGATCGAGGCCAAGGTACCTTACGTGGTCCGGTCTGACTCCACCATCAGCCGCGAAATCTTCACGGGCTCCGCATCCGACAGTGTGTTCAACAGCAACGGCAAGGCGCTGGGCGATGTGGAACTGGCAGCGCGTTACCAGTTGAACCAGCCCCAGGGCAACAGCCCCTTCATGGTCGGCTCCTTGCGCTTCAAGTCCCGCACCGGCAAAGACCCGTTTGAGGTGGTGACCGACTGCGTGACCCGCTGTGTGGGCAACACCACCGGCACCGGACTGCCGCTGGACCTGCCCACCGGCTCCGGCTTTTACTCGCTGCAGAGCGGCTTGACCGCGTTGTTTCCTTCCGACCCCGCAGTGTTTTTTGGCAGCCTGAGCTACACCCACAACTTCAAGCGCAACAACGTGAGTCGCCTGGTGCGGGACGGGCAGCAGGAGTTCATTGGCACTGTCAAACCCGGCGATGTGCTGGGCCTGAATTTCGGCATGGGCCTGGCCCTCAACGAGCGCTCGACGTTCAGTGTGGGCATGGACCTGTACTCCATCGGACGCACCCAACAGAACGGGGCCGCAGTGGTGAGCTCCGTACGCACCCAACTCGCATCGCTGCTGCTGGGTTACTCCTACCGGTTGACCCCCAGCACCACCCTGAACGTGTCCGTTGCGGCGGGACTCACACCGGACACACCCAACTTGAACCTGACTGTCAGAGTTCCCGTTTCTTTTTAGGCGGCCATTCCATGCCGCGGCGAAACATCCTGTGTGTGTCTCTGGGCTGTGGTGCGCGCAACGTAGTGGAGTACCTGGTCAACAACGGATGGAATGTTGCAGAGGCGAGTACCCTGGCCGCCGCCGGTCGCCTCCAGGCCCTCCAGCACTTTGGAGTGAGCCTGCTTTTGATGGCCGGTGCGCCGCCCACACCGCCTGGGGCACTTAGAGCCTGCGTGCGCACGTCCCGCGGGTCAGAATGGGTGGCCCTGTGTGACAACCTGGCGCTGGAATCCACAGAATTTCGTGACTTGATTCTGGGGGACTTTTTTGGCCACCAGACTCTGCCGCTGGATGGGCCAGCCCTGGCGACGCTGCTGCTGCATGCAGGCCAGCGTGCAGAGCTGCGACACCAGCACACCACCACCCAGACTTTGACGTCACAAGTGCAAGGTATGGTAGGAGAAAGCCCAGCCCTGCAGCATCTGCGACAGCAGATCCGCAAAGTGGCAGCCACCACCGCCCCGGTGCTGATTGGTGGAGAAAGTGGCAGTGGCAAGGAACTCGCAGCGCAGGCAATCCACCACACATCGGCACGCTCAGAAGGGCCTTTTGTCGCGATCAACTGTGGCGCCATTGCGCCGTCGCTGATCCATGCCGAGCTGTTCGGCCATGAGCGGGGGGCCTTCACCGGGGCCTCCACCCAACATGGGGGCCTGATTGAAGCCGCCCATCGGGGCACGCTTTTTCTCGACGAAATTGCAGACCTCCCATTGGACCTGCAAACCAACCTGTTGCGCTTTCTGCAGGAGAAGACGATCAACCGCCTGGGCTCTGTGCGCAGCCTGCATGTGGACGTGAGGGTGCTCGCCGCCTCACACACCGATCTTGCAGCCGCTGTCGCACAGGGGCGGTTCCGCGAAGACCTGTTCTACCGCCTCAACGTGCTGCCAATCGAGGTGCCACCACTGCGCAGCCGCCTGGAGGACATCCCACAACTGGCCCACCATTTTCTGCAGCAGTGTGCAGGCAGCGTCAGCATGCGCATTGACGGGTTCCAGCGCCAAGCCATGACAGCCATGCTGGCCTACCACTGGCCAGGCAACGTACGCGAGCTCCACAACCGCGTACAGCGCGCGGCCGTCATGGCGGATCGGCACCTGGTCAGTGCCGCAGACCTGGGCCTGGAGGTTGCCCACAGTGTGTTTGGTGGTCTCCATGCAGCGCGCACCACCGCCGAACGGGACACCATCTGCCTCACGCTGAACCGGGTGAGTAGCAACGTCACCCTCGCGGCCCGCGAACTGGGCATTTCACGCATGACCTTGTACCGGCTGATGGAGAAACACCGCATCGCCCCCCACGCAGGGCCGCACGGCCCACCAT
>JAGOEY010000248.1 GCA_017997515.1 Burkholderiaceae bacterium
TGCATGAACTGCTGGTCGAACTGCTTGTTGATGAACCCAGCACGCTCACCGTCGAGCTGGTGCGACAGCCCACCCGTGCCTACCACCACCACCCGTTTGTCGCTCTGCCAGGACGCGATGGCGCGGCCGATGGCCTGGCCCAGCTTGTAGCAGCGCGCCGGGGTGGGCAGCGGAAACAGCACCGTGTTCAGGCACACGGGCACGATGGTGACGGGCCAGGCGCCCTGCTGCTCGGCCTGGGGCCACAGCAGCTTCATCGGCAGCGTGAGTGCGTGGTCCACCAGCATTTCCTGGCAGGTGGTGATGTCGAACTCATCCGCCACCAGCGCGTTGACCAGGTGCCAGGACAGGTCTTCGTTGCCCGGGAATGGCAGGCCCACCGGCAGGCCCCAGCCCTCGTCGGCCCCGCTGTAGCTGGGGGCGGCGCCCACCGAGAAGGTGGGCATCTTGTCGAGGAAGAAATTCAACCCGTGGTCGTTGTAGATGACCACGGCCACGTCGGGGCGGGCCTGCTGCAGCCAGCTGTGCACGGGCGGGAAGCTGTCGAAGAAAGGTTTCCAGTACGCGTCCTGCTGCAGGTCGCGGGCGATGGCCTTGCCAATGGCAGGCACATGGGAGGTGGTGATGGCACCAACAAGATTGGCCATGGTGTTATGCCTCCGCTGCGGCGTAGAGCTTCGCCTGGAATTGGTCTTTGGTCAGGCCCGTCTGCTGGGCCCCGATGTCCTGCATGTCCAGGCCGAAGATGCCAGCGAACTTGGCCAGGTAGTAAGCGTTGCCACCGGCTGCAATCAGGGCCAGCACGTTGCGGCTGGCGATGGCTGCGGTCTGCTGGGCGTTGAGGCCAAAGCGGGCGCAGTAGGCGGCTTCGTCCTGCTGGAACTCCTGCCGCGCGGCTGCGTTGTTGAAGGAAAAACACATCTTGTTGAGTGCATAGCCTTTACGGGCTTGATCTGCATCAAACAAGGTGGTGCCCGGAATACACCGGGCGGGGGAAGTGGTCTGCATGGGGCTTGTCTCTCATAACATCGATAAGAGCCCGCAGTATTCCCGGGCAACGCCGCCCGATAAACCCCTCGCCGCTCATACCACCCATGCGTGAATTCGATCATTCGGATCTGGACGGCCACCTGCTGCAGCTGCTGCTGGCCGTGGTGGAGGAAGGCTCCATCACCCGCGCCGCGCACCGGCTGGGGGTGACGCAGTCAGCGGTGAGCCACCTGCTGGACAAGCTGCGCGCCATCGTGGGTGACCCGCTGTTCGTCAAGTCCGGTCGGGGCATCGTGCCCACAGCGCGGGCCTTGGCGCTGGCCGCGCAGGCCCGACTGCTGCTGGAAGACATGCGCCGCTTCGTCACGCCCGAGCAGTTCGACCCGGCCCAGCTGGTGATGACCCTCACCATCGCCGCCAACGACCTGCAGCGCGATCTGCTGTTGCCCACCTTGCTGGCACGGCTGCGTGCGCAGGCGCCAGGGCTGGTGCTGCGTGTGATGCCATCCGACGTGCCCGACGCAGCCATGCTGCGCGAAGGCCGCTGCCAACTGGTGATTTCGCCGCGCCCACCGGACGCGACCGACGTGGTGCAAAAACGCCTGTTCGAAGACCACTACCGCGTGTTTTTTGATGCAGGCCAGCGCACGGCCCCGGCCGACATGGCGGACTACCTGGCCAGCGAACACGCGAGTGTGTTGTACGAACCCCAGCGCACGCTGGACATTGACAACTGGTTCCATACACAGGGCCTGGTGCGCCGCATGGTGGTCACCGTGCCTGGGTTTTCGGGGTTGGCGCCGTTCCTGCGCGGCAGCCGTTTGCTGGCCACCGTGCCCGGGCTGCTGGGGCGCAGCGTGTTGCACGGCCTGCACAGCTGCGCCACACCCCTGCCCTGCCCGGCGATGCCGATGTACATGGTCTGGCACCTGCGCCACCAGCACGACCCGGTGCACCGCTGGCTGCGGCAGGAACTGGAGGCGGTGGTGGCCGGGGTGTTGGAACACTGACGGCCATCACCACCCCATCTACTACATTATTGATAGCTGCATGCGCACAGCAGACGTGCGCTACAGGCCAATTAGGCACCAAATTCAGGCAATTTACAGGGCCAACTGGTCCACCACCCCACTGCGGCTGGAATAACGCACCAACGCATCCAGCGCTTCCACCTGCACCCGCGCGGCGCGTGCGCCGTAGACCTGGGCCTTGAGCCAGGCGGCCTCCATCTGCAGGGCATCGGCGCTGTCGAGCCGGGTGTGCCAGACCTTCTGCGCGGCGTCCCAGCGGTAACCGCGCTCCTTCAGCGCGTCTTTGGCGTCAAACGGTGCGCCTGTGGCCTGCAGCCGGTAACGCAAGGTGGGTGCGGCGGCCAGCAAGCGGGCCAGGCCGGTGCTGCGGGCGACAGGCAGCTCGGCCTGCAGCACGGCCAGCAAGGCGTGGCAGTCCATCTCGGCACGGTGCGCGTCGTAGAACCAGCCCAGACCCATGGCCAGCGACTCGAGTTTGGAGGAGCCACGGCCCTCCCCTTTCCAGTCGATGTCGGCAAACGAACAGGCCCAGGCCTTGGCCGCAAACGCAGGCAAACGTGCTTCGACAAAAGGCCGGTCGAACGCGGCGTTGTGGGCAATCACAAGGTCCACACCATCGAGCAACTCCACGATGCGGGCGACGTCCAGCCGCTGGCCCTGCACCATCACATCGCTGATGCCGGTGATGGCCTGCACTTCGGGCGGAATCGGCTGGCCCGGGTCTTCCAGCCCGTCGTACACCTGCACCGGGCCCATGGGCTGGCCGGTGGCCCGGTCCACGTCCACCCGCAGCAGCGCCAGTTCCATGATCTTGTCGGTGGTGTGGCTCAGGCCGGTGGTTTCGGTGTCAAGGATCAGTACACGGGCGATGCCTGCGGGTGTGTCGCCTGCAGCCGGTGCATCGAAAAACTGGCGCGGCACCAGGCGGCGCAGCACACGGTAGTCGGGGTGGGCTTCGAGTTGCTGGGCCAGGGGCTCCAGGGACGCAGCAGGTGCGTCGTCCGTGGTGGCATCTGCCGGCGTAGTGCTCACTGCAGCGACAACGGGAGCTTCGACCAATACCGCAGGTGGTGATGCTGGCGATGGTAGCGGTGGTGGCGGTGGAGAAGGTGGCACAGCAGGTGTTTCGGCGGCGTCAAACACCAGTCCCAGTTGCTGCATCATGCGCAGGCCTTGTGCGCGTGGTGCGGGGTCACGTCTACATTCATACCTGCTCCGAAAACTGTCGATTGTCGGTGCAGATGGCGAGCCCCCGGCTACCAGCGGTAACGACTGCCCTCAGGCGAACTCTTCGGTGTCCACTTCCGACGCACTCTGGGCGCTGTAGCGCGGGCCAGTCAC
>JAGOEY010000249.1 GCA_017997515.1 Burkholderiaceae bacterium
GTGCGCGCCCAGGGAGCCAAATGCATGGGTGCTGGGACACGTTAAGCTCAGCACCTTCAAAAAGGACCACCGCACTTGAGCGCACGTAAACCCAAGGAGCCAGAACTCAACCGGGCCAGCCTGCTGGCAGCCGCATCACGTGAATTCGCCGAACGGGGGTTTCAGGGTGCGCGGCTGGAGGTGATTGCCAGCGAAGCCAACATCACGCGGGCCATGGTGTATTACTACTTTGGCGGACGCGAAGGGCTGTACCTGGCCGCATTGGAAGAGGTGTACCGCCACATCCGCACGAGTGAAAGCGCCCTCGACCTGGAGGGGCTGACCCCGGTGGACGCCATGCGCAAACTCGCCTGCTTCCGCATCGACTACTACGTGGAAAACCCCTTGATCGTGGCCCTGCTGGCGATCGAGAACCAGCACAAGGCGGAGTACCTCAAGAACTCCAAGGAAATCAGCGCCCGCGCCGGCATCTCACTGGAACCACTGGGCGCCATCCTGCAGCAGGGGCAGGCACAAGGCATTTTCCGGCCCGGCATCGACGTGGTGGAACTGCACCAGATCATGGTGTCGATGGGCATGTTCAACGTGTCCAACCAGCACACCTTTGGCGCAATTTTTGCGCGGGAGCTGTGCAGCCCGGAACAGCTGGCCCGCACGCGCAAACTGGCCTGTGAAGTGGTGCTGGGGTTTCTGGCCCCGGTGCAGCCTGCGTAGCAGGCTGCGGCACTCCGCCATCAAACCTTCCAGCTGTCCCACACCAGCTTGATACCGGTCAGCGCCATACCGGTGTACAGCAGCCGGTAAAACCACAGCGGGCTGATGCGCCGGGCGATACGCACCCCTATCCACACCCCCACCGGCGCCAGCGGCAGCAGCACCAATGAGGTGGCCAGGTTGCGCATGTCGAGCAGGCCCAGCCAGGCATAGGGCACCCACTTCGACAGGTTGATGAAGAAGAAGAAAAATGCCATCGTCGCGGCAAACTTCAACGGTGACAGGCGCAGCGGAATCACATAGGCGTTCACCGGCGGGCCGCCCGCATGGGCGATGAAGCTGGTGAAACCCGAGATGGTGGTCAGCAGCGCACCCAGCCAGCGGGGCGGCGGCGGGCTGTCGGCACGTGGCGGAAACAACAGGCGCTGGGCGAGGAACAGCAGCGTGAACACGCCCACAATGCCGGCCACCGTATGCGAGTCCATCACCTTGAACAGCAAGGTGCCAATCAGCGTGCCCAGCAGGCCAAACGGCAGCAGGAACTTCAGCAAGGTTTTGTCAAAGTCGCGCCGGAACGCGGCCATACCCAGCACGTCCATCAGCAGCAGCACCGGCATCAGGATCGCCGCCGCCTGCGGCACGGTGACCGCCATGGCCATCATCGGCACGGCCAGCGAGCCAAACCCGGCACCAAAACCACTTTTGCTGATGCCGAGCAGCAGCACGGCAGGAATGGCCACAGCGTAGAAAGCCGGGTCGGTGATGAGGGGGAAGTTCAAGGCTGGGGGCGCAGTGCGAGAAGGAAGACCTGCAACAGCAAGGGTGCTGTGCAGCGTCAGAATTTTAAGCCAAAAAGCCTTCTAGCGCACAGCTGCTGAGCGCATGCAGCTATCAAACAAATAGCAACCCAACACCCAGCGCCGTCATACCACGCTCACACACGCTCAAGCACCAGCGCAATACCCTGCCCCACGCCGATACACATGGTGCACAACGCATAACGCCCACCGGTGGCGTGCAGGCGGTTCACGGCGGTGGTGACCAGGCGGGCACCACTTGCGCCGAGTGGGTGGCCCAGCGCAATGGCACCACCCCAGGCGTTGACCCGGGCATCTTCGTCCTGCAGCCCCAGCGCGCGCAGCACGGCCAGGCCTTGGGCGGCAAAGGCTTCGTTGAGTTCGATCACGTCCATCTGGTCCAGCGTCAGGCCGGTCTGGGCCAGCACCTTGAGGGTGGCGGGTGTGGGGCCAAAACCCATGATGCGCGGGGCCACACCGGCGGTGGCCATACCTACTACGCGGGCCTTGGGCGTCAGGCCGTTCTTCGTGGCGCTGGCTTCATCGGCCAGCAGCAGGGCGCAGGCACCGTCGTTCACGCCGCTGGCGTTGCCTGCGGTGACGGTGCCGTCAGGGCGCACCACGCCTTTGAGTTTGGCGAGGGCTTCGAGGCTGGTTTCACGCGGGTGTTCGTCTTTGTCCACGACGATGGCGTCACCCTTCTTTTGCGGGATGGTGACGGGGGTGATTTCGCGGGCGAGGTGGCCTGCTTTTTGGGCGGCGACTGCGCGCAATTGGCTGTTCAGCGCCATGCGGTCTTGCGCCTCGCGTTCGATCTTGAACTCGGTGGCCACGTTTTCGGCGGTTTCGGGCATGGAGTCCACGCCGTAGAGTTCTTTCATCTTTTTGTTGATGAAGCGCCAGCCGATGGTGGTGTCGTACACCGCGTTGTTGCGGCTGAAGGCGGACTCGGCCTTGGGCATGACGAACGGTGCGCGGCTCATACTTTCCACACCACCCGCAATCATCAGGCCCGCCTCCCCCGCCTTGATGGCGCGTGCGGCGCTGCCGACGGCGTCCAGACCCGACCCGCACAGGCGGTTGATGGTCGCACCGGGCACGTCAATGGGCAGGCCTGCCAGCAGGCTGACCATGTGGGCGACGTTGCGGTTGTCTTCCCCAGCCTGGTTGGCGCAGCCGTACAACACGTCGGTGATGCTGGCCCAGTCCACACCGGGGTTACGTTCCATCAGGGCCTTGACGGGAATAGCGCCCAGGTCGTCGGTGCGCACGCTGGACAGTGCGCCGCCGTAACGGCCGAAGGGGGTGCGGATGGCGTCACAGATGAAGGCTTGGGCGGTCATGGGTCAGTCCTGGTCTTAGGGAGTTTCAGATCGACTGGCACTGTACCAAAGGGGCCTGCACCGCCATTAACCCTGTGCGACAGGCCCGTTCCAGCCCGTGCTACCCTCAGCCCCCATGTTCAGTCCAAGCCAAGCCGATGTCCGCCGATTCTTTTGCTCTGTTTACGCCAAGGCGCAGGCGGGGCAAGCGCTTGAAGCTATTGAAATAATAGCAAGCCAGTGGATCGACGAACACCCCGAATACCACGCCGAGCTGGCCGACGCCGACGCTGCCGTGGCCCGTGTGTATGCCGAAAACGCGGCGCGCACCAACCCATTCCTGCACCTGTCGATGCACTTGTCGGTGAGTGAGCAGTGCAGCATCGACCAGCCCCGCGGCATCCGCCAGGCGGTGGAGCTGCTGGCCCGCCGTCGTAACTCTCTGCACGATGCTCACCACGAAGTGATGGACGCGCTGGGCCAGATGCTGTGGGAAAGCCAGCGCTCGGGCCGCCCGCCGGA
>JAGOEY010000250.1 GCA_017997515.1 Burkholderiaceae bacterium
TTTGTGCGATCACCCGCAGAAAGATGCGCAGCACCATGCTCAGCACCGCTCCGTCGCGCTGCATGAAGTAACGAAGCCGCTTGGGAACCGACAGCACCCACTGGCGCACCGGCAGGCGGGGGAATAACTTGGAGATAGGCGCTTTTTGCCTGGCCATGCGCATCAAGGGCGAAACCGCGGAAGAGATGGCCGGGTTTCTGGACGCCACCTATGCGCGTCTGCAGCGCCTGCCCGCCGGTGACCGCCCCACGGTGGTCATCCCCAGCTACAACGGTGCGCGCAAACTGCCACTGCTCACACCGCTGCTGGCGCTGTTGCTGGCGCGTGAGGGTCTGCCGGTACTGATCCACGGCACGGCCACCGAATCGACCCGGGTTTTTACGTCAGAAGTGCTCGCAGCCCTTGGTGTACCTGCGCAAGCAGCTATTAAAAAAATAGCAAATGGCGAGGTGGCGTTTGCCCCCACCGCCCTGCTGAGCCCCGGGCTGCAGCGCCTGCTGGAGGTGCGCCGCGTGGTGAACCTGCGCAACCCGGCGCACAGTCTGGTCAAACTCATGAACCCTTGCGAAGGCAAAAGCCTGATTGTCAGCAGCTACACGCACCCCGAATACGCCATCTCCATGGCCGCCACGTTTGCGCTGACGCAAGCCAACGCACTGCTGTTGCGTGGCACCGAGGGGGAAGCCGTGGCCGACCCGCGCCGCACGCCCACCATGCAGGCGTTTGTGAACGGCCAGACCTTTACCTTGCAGAAACACCAGGCCGGCCCGCTGACCAGCCTGCCAAATCTGCCCACACAGCTGGACGGAGCCACCACCGCTGCCTATATTCAGAGTGTGATGGCCGGCGCACAGCCCGTGCCCGCCCCCATCGCACAGCAGGTGGCCCACATCTTGCAGTTGGTTGAATCACTATGAAACACGATCTTTCCGGCAGCAACGCCACGGGCCAAGTCACCCTGGTTGGCGCCGGCCCTGGCGATCCGGAGCTGCTGACCATCAAGGCTTTGAAGGCCATTCAGGCCGCCACCGTGCTGCTGGTGGACGATCTGGTGAACGAAGCCATCGTTTCCTACGCCGCTGCAGGCGCCCGCATCGTGCATGTGGGCAAACGCGGCGGTTGCAAGTCCACGCCACAGTCCTTCATCGAAAAACTCATGATTACCGCCGCCCTCGAAGGCGAAAACGTGGTGCGCCTCAAGGGCGGTGACCCGTTCATCTTTGGTCGTGGTGGTGAAGAGGTGGAAAACCTGCAGGCTGCAGGCATACGCGTCAGCGTGATCAACGGCATTACCTCGGGTCTGGCCGCAGTCACCTCACTGAATGTGCCACTGACACACCGCGAACACGCACACGGCGTGGTGTTTGTCACCGGCCACGCCAAACCCGGCGATGCAGGCACCGACTGGCGTGCGCTGGCACATGCCGCGCACCAGGCCAAGCTGACCTTGGTGATTTACATGGGTGTGAGCGGTATCGCCCACATCCAGAACGAACTGTTATACGGCCTGCCCGAGAACACGCCCGTGGCCGTGGTGCAGAACGCCAGCCTGCCCACGCAGCGCCATGCAGTCTGCACGCTGGGCGAGTTGCAGACCACTATTAACCGCGACGGACTGGCCAGCCCCAGTGTCATCGTCGTCGGTGATGTGATGCAAGGCATGCTTGCCGCTGCACAGGCCCCGGAACAACAAGGCCTGACACGCACCGCCTGAGCGCTCAGGCGGTGGCGAGTTGCTGGTTTTGTTGCCCGCGCGTGGCACCCACTGCCAACAGCGCCAAAGCCAGCGCCAGGGTGTAGTGCATCAACTGCACGGTGTTGAACAAGCCCAGGTAATTGCTGTCGGCCTTGCCGGTGGCCGCCACCGCAAAGCTGGCCAGCAAGGCCAGCGTGCCCGCCATGCCCCAGGCATTGCGTTGCTGCACCACCGTCCAGGCAATCACCAGCGCCGACACACCCGGCACCACATCCCGCCACAGCGCGACGTTCGACAAGGTGAGCGCAATACCCACACCACCAACGATCAGCACAAAACGCCCGACTGCCGTAGCGCGTGTGGCCAGCGGCGCATCGGGCCAGCGCAGGCCAGCGGCTAGCAGCGGAAACGCCGCGCAGGCGGCCAGCAGACTCGCAAAACGGTGCGGCCCCAGCATCTCGGCCCAGCCCGAATAACGGAACACACCCAGGCATGCGGCCAGGCCAATCAGCCCCGCCGCTACGGCCAGCGCGGGCCGCTCGCGCCGATGAAACCACACGATGGTCCCGCACACCAGCAGGAGCACCAGATCCGACAAAGCATCGGCGTTCATGCTGCCACTCCCACTGCGTTGGCGGGTGCCACCGTCTGGCGGCCCAGCCAGACCGCGCTGCCCACACACAACACCAGCAGCGCGGCCTTGAGCAGCAGCGGCGCTTCAAAACCAAACCACTGCGGCAGGGCCGCAAATGCCAGGCCCAGCGCCAGCACGCGTACCTGCTCCAGCCATTTGCCCCAGACAAAACGCTCCAGCACAGCACCCAGCGCCACGGCCGTCACAAAAATGCCCGACGCATAGACCACCGCCGTACCAGTAGGCAGCCCCTTGGCCACGGCAATGAAATGCGACACAAAAGGCACCAGCACCGCGCACTGCAGCGCCACATACCAGCGCAGCGGCGCGGGCGTCTGCACGTCAAAACGGGCAAAGGTCTTGGGCTCGAAATGTTCTATGGGTTCGTCCGTCCAGCCGCCCGGTGGTGCCAGCCAAACCCCCAGCTTGGCGCGCCAGCCTTGGGCCGCGCGCGACATTTGCCACAGGTCGGCGTAGTAGTGCAGATTGCCCCAGATCGGGTTAAAACTGCGCAGCGGCTTGCGGATGCCGTAACAAATTTTCTCGTCATCGCGCTCGTCGGCAAAGGTGCCGAACAGACGGTCCCACAGGACCAGGATACCGCCGTAGTTCTTGTCGATGCAGTAGTCGTTCTGGCCGTGGTGCACACGGTGGTTGCTGGGCGTGACCAGAATGCGGTCCAGTATGCCCAGTCGGCCAATCAGCTCGGTGTGCACCCAGTACTGGTACAGCAGGTCGATCAGGCCCACGATCACCAGCATCTGCCATGGGATACCGAGCACCGCCAGGGGCAGGTAGAACACCCAGCCGAATAACGCACCGGTAGAGGTCTGCCGCAGTGCGGTGGACAGGTTGTAGTACTCCGACGAGTGGTGCACCACATGCGAGGCCCACATGACATTGACCTCGTGGCCCATGCGGTGCGCCCAGTAGTAACACAGGTCGTACAGCACCAGGGCCAGAATCCACAGCGGAATACTGCTCATGGACCATT
>JAGOEY010000251.1 GCA_017997515.1 Burkholderiaceae bacterium
CCCGGTTGTCGGGCCGCGTGCCCACCCAGGAGAGCACCCCATGACCACCCGCCCTGTTGTCCTCAGCACCCAGCCGCTCGGTTTTCCGTGGCCGACGACCGACCCCTTCCTGTTCTGCGCGTACCACGACGACGCCTACCCGCAAAGCAACGGCGACATGGCCGTGGACGAAGCCCTGTTGGCGGGCCGCCAACTGGGTTCGGACTTCAGCCGCAAGGACGGCTGGAGCATGTACCACGGCAACCCGGTGCCGGGTTTTCCCGGCCACCCGCACCGGGGTTTTGAAACCGTGACCGTGGTGCGCAAGGGGCGTATCGACCATTCCGACTCCCTCGGTGCCACCGCCCGTTTTGGCGACGGTGATGTGCAGTGGCTCACGGCGGGCAAAGGCATCGTGCATTCGGAGATGTTCCCGCTGCTCGACGCCACTGCGCCCAACCCGCTGGAGCTGTTCCAGATCTGGCTGAACCTGCCCGCGCGCAACAAGATGGTGGCACCGCACTTCACCATGTTCTGGGCCGAAGACATTCCGCGCTTCACCGCCACCGATGCGGAGGGCCGCACCACCCATGTGGCCAGTGTGGCCGGGCGTATCGGCCCGGTGCAGGGTGCGCCCGGTGAGGGTGGCCCGCTGGCACCACCACCCGATTCATGGGCCGCGCAGCCCGACGCCGACCTGGCCATCTGGACCATCCGAATGGCCCCCGGCGCGCGCTGGACGCTGCCCGCAGCCTCGGGTGCGGGCACCCGGCGCAGCCTGTATTTCTTCAAGGGCCAGTCGGTCACCATCGCGGACCAGCGGGTGGCAGGCCATGCCGTGGTCGAGGTGCGCGCCGATGCCGAAGTGGAGCTTGTCAACGGCGACACCGAGTCCGAATTCCTCGTGCTGCAGGGCCGCCCGATTGGCGAGCCGGTGGCGCAGTACGGCCCGTTTGTGATGAACACCCAGGCCGAGATTGCGCAAACCATGCAGGACTACCGCCGCACCCAGTTCGGTGGCTGGCCGTGGCCCGACGATGCACCCGTGCACGGGCGCGACCCTGCCCGCTTTGCAAAGCACCCCGACGGGCGAGAGGAAAAGCCACAAGGCTGAGCATCCCTAAAATGCAGGGGTTGAGAAACACCCTGCTTACCGGAACCGCACCATGAAAATCGCACAAGACACCGTTGTCACCCTCCGCTACAAAGTGGCCGACGCCCAGGGCAAGCTGCTGGAAGAAAGCAAAGACCCGATGGTCTACCTGCATGGCGGCTACGACAACACCTTCCCGAAAGTGGAGGCCGCGTTGGAGGGCCAGGAGGCGGGTTTTCAGACCACGCTGCTGCTGCAACCCGAAGACGCTTTTGGCCACCGCGACGAAAGCCTGGCCAAAAGTATTCCGCGCAGCGAGTTCCCGCCGGGCGTGAAGGTGGGCGGCGCGTTGCGCGGCGTGGGCGACAACGGCCAGGAACAGGTGTTCCGCGTCGTCAAGATCAAGGGCCCCGAGGTGCTGCTGGACGGCAACCACCCGCTGGCCGGTGTGGCGCTCAAGTTTTCCGTCGCGGTGACCGGTGTGCGTGCGGCACTGCCCGAAGAAATTGCCCACCGCCATGTGCATGGCGAACACGGCCACCACCACTGATACGGCTTCGCGCCTTTTTCTGGGTGCGATTGCAAACCCGTATGGGTTTCATCAGGGGGCCAGGCCCCCTTGCTTTTCCAGCTCTTCAAACCACTGCTGGTAACCCGCGCTGCTCGGGTGCAAGCCATCGGCGGCGTGGAGCACGTCACTCTGGGCCACAAACGGGTCACTTTCCTTGGGCTTGAGCAGGCGCACATAGCGCAGCTGGTGTGCTGCCGCCACCTGCTGCACAGCAGCGTGTAAGTTCTGCGAGCCTTCTCCCATCAGCCACGACACCGGCGGCAGAAAAAACGGGGCATGACCCACATTGCCGGACGGCATCAGCACCACACGGCTGCCGCGCTGCTGGGCCAAGGTGGCCACCTCTTCCAGCTGGGCGCGCAGCGTGTCCTGCCGGGTGAGGCGGATCACGTCGTTGCCCCCGGCCAGCACCAGCACCAGGTCGTAGCCCGCAGGTGCGGCCTGCAGCTGCAGTACCACGTCGGCAAAACGTGCGCCATTCACGGCGCGGTTGTCGATGCGCCAGTCAGGGTGGGCCTGCCCGATCAGGCCCACCAGGCTTTCTTCAGGGCGTGCTGCGCCCGTGCCCACCGCCGTGCTGTCCCCCACCACCAGCAGGCTGCGGGTGGGCTGTGCAGGCGAGGCGCTGTAGGGGCGGGCTTCCTGCGCGAGGTCTTTTGCCACCGACAGGCGTGACGCCATACACCCGGTCAACAAAAATGCGCCGCCTGCCAGCGCCAGCCAGAACACCATGCGGGTGGTTTTCATACGGAATGGGCTCCATCCAAAAATAAAGCCAGCGTAGCGCCGTCCTGCCGCGTGTGGTGTAGGCGCACATCGACACTGCAGCGTGCCTGGCGCCGTGCGCAGCCCCGCTCAATAAGGCGCGGCGTAACGGTAACCCTGCGTGCGCAACACCACTTCTTTCTGGCGGATTTTTTCCAGCACCACACCGGGTGCGGCGGTGTCGCCCTCGTGTAACACCTGGCCGTTGACGATCACCATGCGGTACTGCGGGTTCTCGGAGTAGGTGGCACCACTGATGGCCAGCGCGGGCAGCTGCTGGCGCACGGTGTCGGGCAGTTCGGCCAGGGTGCCTACACGCGGTTGTTGCGCTGCAGGTGTTGTTGGTGCTGCCGGTGCTTTGGCCACCGCCACAGGCACGGTGGGTGCCGCGGGTGGAGGTGGCTCCACCGGCAGGGGTGGAATCGGGGGCAGCACCGCCGCCGGGGCGGGGGCTTGCACCGGTGTGGGCACCACCACCGCAACCGGTGGAACGGGGCTGAGGGCTGTGGGGGGGCGCTCTGCGGAGGACGAGGTCCACCACCACAGCCCAACTCCCACAGCGGCCAGTGCCACCGCCACGGCCAGCACCCAGACCACACGTCTGCGGCCCTGCGGGGAGGGTGTGGCTGCGGTTTGTGGCTGTGCGTGAACGCCGGGCACCGCGCCACGGCTGCGTTCGGACTCTGCGCGTTTCAGCGCATCAAGGATGTAGGACATGGTTTTATTCTCCCGCCTGGGGTGGTGCGGGTAGGGGGGCTGCGGGCGCGGTGGATGGTACGGATGGAGCGGCCTGCAGGCGTGGCTCGTTCAGGCCGAGCGCGCGGTTGAGTTGCATGAAGGTCATGGGCCCCACCTTGCCGTCGGGCGTCAGGCCCTGGGCCAGCTGGAACTGGTAGATGCG
>JAGOEY010000252.1 GCA_017997515.1 Burkholderiaceae bacterium
GTTGCCCCGTAGCGCAGCGCAGGGGACCCAGACTTCGGGTCGCCTTTCTTTTGGGTACTTTTCTTTGGCGAAGCAAAGAAGAAGTGCCTCGCCAGCCGGGGCGAGTCCCGGCTCCCGCCCTCAGCAAAACCCCAATCCCTAAAAATCAACCAACTGCTCACACGGCCCGGCACAACTTCACCGCGGATCAACCCCCAACAACATCTCCACCATCCCCCGCAAATCTCCCTGCAGCCGCGCAAACCCCACCGGCTCCATCTCCAGTGTTTGCTCATCCATATACAGCCTCCTGTTGATCTCCAACTGGATGCTGTGGCACCCCCCCGCAGGGTCGCTGTAACGCCGTACCAGCTCGACCCCCTTGTACGGATGGTTGTACTCCACGCTATACCCCCGCGCGCGCAAAAATTCGCACAGCCGCAGCGACAAAGCCGGGCTGGCCGTCGTGCCGTCACGGTCGCCCACCACAAAGTCTGCGTGCACCAGCCCGGGATGCAACGTGGCGTGGCTGGCGGACACGGCGGGCATGGAGTGGCAGTTGATGTGGATGCAATAACCGTGGCGTGTGTGGGCCGCCGTGATGGCCTGCGCCACCGCCGCGTGGTATGGCACCCAGCAGCGGTCGATGCGGGCCTGCACCTCGGCCACGCCCAGCAGGCGGTCATAAATCGGCAGGCCTTCGTCGGTGAACTTCCAGACCAGGCCTTTGCCCAGGCGCACCTTCTGCAGCACCACCTCGTCGATGGTCACCGGGCCGGGCCAGGGGCTGTCGAACAGGGTGGTGTCGATCTCGGTGGTGTCGCGGTTGGCGTCGAGGTAGATGCGCGGGAAATGTGCCTCCACCCAGGCTGCGCCCAGCGTGGGGGCGAATGCGTAGAGCTTTTCCACATGGGTGTCTTCGGCACGGCGCAGGGTGGCCAGGTCACACGCGGCGCGGAAGTCCGCCGGGTAGGTGGTGCCGCTGTGGGGCGAGTCCAGCACCAGGGCGGTGGTGCCCGGTGTGCTGCTGACGGTGTGCAAGGTGATGGGTGGCATGGGGGTGTACGTCATTTCTTTGCAGTGAACCGCACCGTGAAACAGGCACCGGGCGGTGTTTGCCCCGGGTGGGTGTCTTCCAGGGTGACGGTGGCACCGTGCTGGCGGGCAATCTCCTGCACGATGGGCAGGCCCAGGCCCGAGCCGTCGGCTTCGTTGCCCAGCGTGCGGTAGAAGGGCTGGAACACCAGCTCCCGTTCGGCCTCGGCAATACCCGGGCCCGAGTCCTCCACCTGCAGCAGCAGCACGCCGCCAAACGGGTCGGTCAGCACCCGGGCGGTGACCACGCCGGGCCGCTCGGCGCTGGACGGGGTGTAGTTGATGGCGTTGTCCACCAGGTTGCGCACCAGCTCGCGCAGCAGGGTGAGGTTGCCGTCCAGCAGGCCACCCGGCGCGCCGGGCTGCACACCTTCATAACCGAGGTCGATGCGTTTTTCGAGTGCGCGGGGCACACAGTCCTGCACCACTTCCATGGTGAGCTGGGCCAGGTCACACGGCTGGCGTGAAATGTGGATGCCGCCGCTTTCTGCGCGGGCCAGTGCCAGCAGCTGGTTGACCGTATGGGTGGCACGGATGCTGGAGCGGCCAATCTGCTGCAGTGATTTTTTCAGGTCATCGGTGCTGGTGCCTTCACGCTGGGCCAGGTCGGCCTGCATCCGCAGGCCCGCCAGCGGGGTCTTGAGCTGGTGCGCCGCGTCGGCCAGAAAGCGCTTTTGGGTGGCGATGGAGTCGTTCAGCCGGGTCAGCAGGTCGTTCACCGACTGCACCAGGGGTGCCACCTCCATGGGCACCGCCTTGTCGTCAAGCGGGCTCAGGTCGTCGGGGCGGCGGCGGCGGATGCGCTGCTCCAGCAGGTGCAGGGGTTTGATGCCACGCGCCAGCGCCAGCCACACCAGCAGCACCGCCAGCGGCATGATCACGAACTGCGGCAGCATCACCCCTTTGATAATTTCGGCCGCCAGCACCGAGCGTTTTTCGCGGGTTTCGGCCACCTGCACCAGCGCGGGCTGCAGGGTGCCGGTGGCGGCTGTGGTGGCAATTGGCAGCTTGACCCAGGTGTAGGCCACGCGCACGGCCACACCGCGCAGTTCGTCGTCGCGCAACCGCACTTCGCCGGGCAGGCCCATTTCATCGTCAGTAGGCAGCGGCAGCTCGCGCTCGCCGCCCAGCAGTTCACCCTTGCCGCCGAGCACCTGGTAGAACACCTCGTCCGAGTCGTCCGCCCGCAAAATCTCGCGTGCAGGCTGGGGCAGATTGAAAGACGCGCGCTGGTTCTGCACGGTGATGAGCTGGGCCAGCGCCTGCACGTTAAATTCGAGCGCCCGGTCGAACGGTTTGTTCGCAATACCCTGCGCCACCAGCCAGGTCAGCGCCAGGCTGATGGGCCACAGCAGCAGCAGCGGCGTGAGCATCCAGTCGAGGATCTCGCCAAACAGGGAGCGCTGCTCGCGCTGGAAGATTTTCAAGGGTATGGCCTGTTTTTATGCATCAAATAGGCCTATGGCACATATGGAGTGTGCGCGAGTAGCTCACTATTTAATAGCAAACAAGGGTGCCGCTAGGCCGGGATCTTTTCGAGGCAATAACCCAGCCCACGCACCGTGGCGATACGGATCGGGCCTTTCTCGATCTTCTTGCGCAGGCGGTGGATGTACACCTCGATCGCGTTGTTGCTCACCTCTTCGCCCCACTCACACAGGCGCTCCACCAGCTGGTCCTTGCTGACCAGCCGCCCGGCGCGCTGCAGCAGCACCTCCAGCAGGCCCAGCTCACGCGCCGACAGCTCGACCATCTTGCCGTCGATGGTGGCCACACGCCCGGCCTGGTCGTACACCAGTGGGCCGTGTTTGATGGTGCTGCTGGAGCCGCCCACACCGCGGCGGATCAGCGCACGCACACGGGCCTCCAACTCCTGCAGGCTGAAGGGTTTGGCCATGTAGTCGTCCGCGCCGTAGTCCAGCCCTTTCACCCGCTCGTCCACGCTGTCGGCGGCGGTGAGGATCAGCACCGGCAGGCTGGAGCCGCGCCCGCGCAACTTCTTCAGCACCTCGAGCCCATGCATCTTGGGCAGCCCCAGGTCGAGGATCAGCAGGTCGAACTCGGTGTTCGTCAGCAGCGCCGCGTCGGCCTCGGTGCCGCTGGCCACATGGTCCACCGCCGCCCCCGACCCGCGCAGCGTGCGCAACAGGCCATCGGCCAAAACCTGGTCATCTTCGGCAATCAGAATACGCATGG
>JAGOEY010000253.1 GCA_017997515.1 Burkholderiaceae bacterium
GCCATGCGGCGCATCTGCACCTCGTAGGCGTCCAGCGAATGGCCGAAGGCGACAAACATCAGCCCCATCTTCTGCCCCAGCGCCCAGGGCATGGAGCGGCGCAGCACAAAGGCCTCGGGCGTAAAACTTTCCTGCTCCGTGCGTTTGACGTGGGCGGACTCGGGGGCGTCTTCCAGCTCGTCGTTGGTCTGCAGGTTGCGGCCCATGATGTGGTCGCGCTCGGTGCCGGACGTGGCTTCGAAGGCATCCATGTCGTGCACCCACTGCTGCATGGCCACAAAGCTGGAGCCGTCGAGCCCCGCGCCCTGCCCTTGCACCAGGGCGGCTTCGACGGCTTCGTCACCGTCCGGGTTTTCGGTGCCGTCTTCGTAACCGGTCAGGTCGCGGCCATGGCCACTGGCACCGAGTTTGTAGCGGAACGCGTCCACGGCGCGGTGGAAATGCAGCGCAGGCGCAAGCGCCTTTTCAATGGCGCGGGCCTGCAGCAGCAGGTCGCCCTTTTCATCCCCCCGCAGCCAGCAGCACAAAGCGGTGGGTGTGGACGGCACATCAGCGCCATGGCCGGTCATCGCCGGAAACTCGCGCAGGCCGGGCACTGTCGCCCCGAGCGCTGCGACCAGTTGGGGCCCCACCGCCAGCAGGGTGTGGTCACCATCGACCAGCGGGGCCAGCCGTGACAGGCTGTCGCGCAGCGTGGCCGGTGTGACGTTGGCGGCCAGATTAAAAAAGACATAACGCCCAACTGGGGGCACGGTGGCCAGGATGGCAGCTTGTGCAGTGTGCATGGTTCGTTCGCGGGGTTGGTTTTTGAGGAGAAAAAGAGGAGCTGTTTCAGAGGCTGAGAGTTTTTTAGCCGTGCCCGAAAGGTGCGCCAAAACACCCCGGATCTAGGCGCAAAGCGCAACCATAGCGCGGGCTATGGTGAGCATTTGCAACGACGAGCCGGGGTGTTTTGGCGTGCAAGGCGGGCATGGATAAAAGACTCTCAGCCTCTCAAGTGATGCGGTGCACGCCGGGCAGTTCACACGCATAAATGGCGTTGCGCAGCGCCGCAATGGCCTCGTACCGCGTGAAGCTGCGCCGCCAGGCCAGCACCACACGGCGTGATGGGGGTGCGGCATTCTGGCCGTCCACGATGGGCAGGTAACGCACAAAGGTTTCGTCGGTGTCGTCATCCACCAGCTTGCGGCGGGCCTTGGCCGGGGCCTTCAGGTCGCGCAGCGCCCGTTTGGGCACACCCAGGCGCGGCACCAGCGTGACGCCCATCCCCGCAGCCACCATGTGTTTGATGGTCTCCAGCGACGAGCCTTCAAAACTCTTGCGGATGCCTTCGGCGTTGCTGGAAAAACGGGCGAACTCGGGGCAGACCTCGAGCACGTGGTCGCGGAAGCAATGGCCGTTGCCCAGCAGCAGCATGGTTTCCTGCTTCAGGTCTTCCGAGCTGACCGATGTGCGCTCTGCCAGCGGGTGGTTGCTGGGCACGGCGGCCATAAAGGGCTCGTCGTACAGCGCGGCCACGGCCAGGCCGGTGTCGGGAAAGGGCTCGGCCATGATGGCGCAGTCGATCTCGCCGGTGCGCAGCATCTCCAGCAGCTTGACGGTGAAGTTCTCCTGCAGCATCAACGGCATTTGCGGCGTGCGTTCGATGGCCTTGCGCACCAGGTCGGGCAGCAGGTAGGGGCCGATGGTGTAGATCACGCCCAGCGTCAGCGCCCCGGCCAGCGGGTCTTTGCCGCGTTTGGCGATCTCCTTGATGCCCGCAGCCTGCTCCAGCACCATCTGCGCCTGGCGCACGATCTCTTCACCCAGCGGTGTCACCGACACCTCGCTGGCGCTGCGTTCAAACAGCTTGACCTCCAGCTCTTCTTCCAGCTTCTTGATGGCCACCGAGAGGGTCGGCTGCGACACATAGCAGGCATCCGCCGCCTTGCCAAAGTGTTTCTCGCGGGCCACGGCAACGATGTACTTCAACTCGGTGAGGGTCATGGCTGGGGCTCCTGCGGGGTGGCGCTGGCGGCCACAGGGTTGCGGTCCAGCTGGTTCCACTCCAGCGCCCGGCTGCGCCAATGGCTGTCGATGGCCTGAGTGAAGTCGGCACGCACCAGCTTGCCCCGGGCTTGTAGCCAGTCGGTATCTTCGTGGCGCACCACCACACCTTCGAGTGGGCCGGGGCGGAACTGGCTTGTGCGGCCGGCCACCGCCTCGCGCAGATCGGCCTCGGTAACGTGGCCCAGGTGCAGGCGTGGCACCACCACCAGCCCGTTGTCACGCGCCCAGGCGTCGCGCCGCGCGGTGCTCCAGAAGCGGCCCTGTTGGCGGTCGTACACATCAAACAGCAGCCACCAGTCGGGCAGCGTGGGGTAGTCCAGCGAATGGCGGGCGGCGCACCATTCCCCAAAGGCGATCAGGTCGGGGCCCAGCGCATCAAACAAGCGGTCTTCGTGCTGGGCCAGCCAGGGCGACAGGCGGGCAAACTGGCCCGGCAACGCACCACCCAGTCCTTCAAGGTACTGGCCCCGGTTTTGCGCCCGCAGCTGGCCGTCCGGTGCCACCGAAAACCCGAGGTTGGCACCGTCGAGTTTTTCCTCCAGCACCACGTCGCCATACAACAGATCGGCCACTTCTTCGGGCGACAGCACTTTGTCGTCACGCGGCCCACCCTGGCCCAGCCAGGCAATGTGGGGCGTGTGGGGAAATCGAAAGAATTGACTCATGCCCTATTTTCGGCCAGTTCCGTGTTTTACCAGCCAGCGGGCGCGCATCCAATCTTCCAGCAGGTGTTCCACATCCAGCCCGGCGGCTTCCATAGGCACGTTGCAGTCCAGCCAGTCGGTGTCGCAGGCGTTGGTGATCTGGCAGGGGTGGCCCGCTGCAATGGCGGCCAGGCCGGCGGCGACGATCTTGCGGTCGGCCAGGTCGGTGACGGCTTCGGCCATGGTGGGCTCCAGCAGCGCATGGCCGTCGGCATCGTGCTCCAGACCGACCCACACCACTTCGTTGCGGTCGCGTTTGGCCATCAGGGCCAGCCAGCCGTAGTCCTGTTCACCCAGCTTGTTCTGGTACTCGGCGCAGATGTCCCAGCCATAGTCCAGCACCACATGGCGGGTGGGGTCGGACTCGAAGCCGTGCACCCATTCCAGCACTTTCTCGCGCAGAGCGGCTTCTTCGATGGGGGTGGAGTCTGCGCCAAAGGGCGAGGCGGCATCGGCCGCGCTGGCGACCAGCAACACGTTGGTGTCCACCACCCGGCACACGG
>JAGOEY010000002.1 GCA_017997515.1 Burkholderiaceae bacterium
TGATGGGCTGCCAGATCAACCCGCTCAAATCCGCGTCCACGCACGTCAACCCGGATTCCGTGCGCACCAAGAAGCTGCTGCTGCACAAGGAAGAAATCCGCCGCCTGACGATCAAGGTCGAGCAAAAAGGCTACACCCTGGTGCCGCTGAACCTGCACTGGAAAGACGGCAAGGTGAAGTGTGAAATTGCCTTGGCCAAGGGCAAGGCCGAACACGACAAACGCGACACCATCAAGGACCGTGAAGGCAAACGCGAAGTTGAGCGCGCCATGAAGTCGCGCAGCCGGTAAATTGGTCCGGGCCTGCCTGCTGGGTTCCGATCCAGAAATAAACAGCGTGGCCATGGAATAAACCGGCACTGGAAGGTGTTCATCCCATTGCAGACCCTGTCTGCCAATGCCTGCAAAGAACCTTCCCTGAACCGGAGAACTCCATGAAACTGCTGCGTATCCCCCTCCTGACACTGGCACTGCTGGCCAGTTCGCTGTCCATGGCCCAGAGCAGCCCTGCCAAAGTCGCAGACGGCGTGCTGGTGGGCCCCAACGGCATGACCTTGTACGTGTTTGACCGCGACACGGCCAACAGCGGCAAGTCCGCATGTAACGGCCCCTGCGCCACCAACTGGCCCCCACTCATAGCCACCGCTGCTGACAAACCCGCTGGCGATTACACCGTCATCACCCGCGACGATGGCCAGAAACAATGGGCACTCAAGGGCCAGCCGCTGTACTACTGGGTGAAAGACACCAAAGCCGGCGACAAAACCGGTGACGGTGTAAACAGCGTGTGGCACGTTGCCAAACCCTGATTTCCACCGGACGCGCGCTTGAACCACTCGCCGCTGGAAGACCACATCCCCAGCCTGCGCCGGTATGCGCGCATGCTGACCGGGGACGCGTGGGCTGCCGACGATCTGGTGCAGGACACGCTGGAGCGGGCCTGTTCCAAGTGGCGTCTGTGGCGCGCGGGCAGCAACCTGCGGGCGTGGTTGTTCACCGTGATGCACAACGTGTACGTGAACCAGGTACGCCGCGCTGTGCGGCAGTCTGCGGCGGGTGTAGCCATTCCCATTGAAGACCTTGCCATTGAGCCAGCCACGCCAGACACCAACGGCACCGACACAATCGACCTCCAACGCTGCCTGCTGCGCCTGCCCGAGAACCAGCGGGTAGTGCTGTTGCTGGTCACACTCGAAGACCTTTCGTACGACGACGTGGCGCGCATCACCGGCGTGCCGGTGGGCACGGTGATGTCGCGCCTGTCGCGCGCCCGCAGCCGCTTGCGCACCCTGATGGAAGGTAACGCACCTGTGCCTGCAACCGCCCTCTCGTCCCCTGCCCCGCTGCGGCGCATGAAGTGAACGCCCATGACCACGGACAACCATTCGACTCCATCGCCGGACCTGGCAGACACCTTACACGCCCTGGTGGACGGGCAATTGCCTGCCGACCGGCAAGCGGCGGCACACCAGCGTCTGGCCGGTGACACCACTGCACAAGACACATTGCGTGCCTGGCAAACCCAGCGCGATGCCCTGCGTGCGCTGCACCAAAACGTGTTGCGCGAAGACGTGCCCGAGTCCATGCGCGCCGTGGCACGCCGCGCCGAACACACACACCAGCAACGTGACCAGTGGGCCCGCTGGGGCGGCATGGCTGCGGGGGTATTGTTGGCGTTTGGTGTGGGGTGGATGGCACATGGGCAATGGCTCGGCGCACCCAGCCAAGGCCAGTTCAGCCAGAACAACCGTTTACCCGCCTTTGTGCAGCAGGCATCGGTTGCACATGCCGTTTTTTCACCCGAGGTGCGCCACCCGGTTGAAGTGACGGCGGCACAGCAGGACCACTTGGTGCAGTGGCTGTCCAAACGCTTGGACCGGCCATTAAAAGTGCCCGTGCTGGCTGCGCTGGGTTACGAACTGGTGGGCGGTCGCTTGTTGCCCGGCGATGGCGGTGCCCGCGCGCAGTTCATGTTCCAGAACCCCACCGGGCAACGTATTACGCTGTACCTCGGTGCCGTGGACGCCAAGGCCGCGCCGGAAACCACCTTCCGCTACAGCAGCGACGGCCCCGTACCCTCTTTCTACTGGGTGGACAACGGTTTTGGTTATGCGCTCAGCGGCGCCGTGTCGCGCGAAGAACTGATGCGGCTGGCGCAACTGGTGCACCAGCAGCTCTGACGCATCACAGCTTCACAGATCGCGCAGCGGGTGTGCGTGGGCTGGCCACGGGCTGGTGAAGAACGGCGCGACCATGTCGGCAGTCACCTCTTCCAGCCGGGCCGGGTTCCATTTCGGGCTGTGGTCCTTGTCAACAGCCAATGCACGAATCCCTTCCACCGTTTCGCTGGCTGCGCCGGGACGCAGGTTAAAACAGCGGCGCACCATGTCGCGCTCCATGCGCAGGTCTTCGGCCAGCGTCATGGTGCGGGCACGGCGGATTTGCTCCAGCACCACAGCCACCATCAGAGGAGACCGTTTACGCAGGGTTGCAGCGGTGGTTGTGGCCCAGACGTCTGACCCAGCCGCCTCCAGTGACCGCAGGATAGCCAAGGCGTCTGCTTGCGCGAAATAAGCATCAAATTGGCCTGTAGCGCACGATCCACCTGCACCCTTAGCTATTGATTTGGAAGCAAACCAGGCCAGCACTTCTTCTGCGCTGTTGAAGTGTGTATTGGCCAGTCCGTCCCACAAAGCAGGCAAAGTGGCGGATTCCACCTGCACATCTGCCAGACCCCAGGCCACGGCATTGGCGGGCGACACGGTATCGCCCGTCAGCGCCAGGTATTCACCCACGCGCCCCGGGCAGCGGCTCAGGAAGTAACCTCCACCAACGTCGGGGAACAGGCCAATGGCCGTTTCGGGCATGGCCATCTTGGTGCGTTCGGTCACCAAGCGCAGCGCAGCGCCTTGGGAGATCCCCATGCCGCCACCCATCACGATGCCGTCCATAAATGCAATGTAGGGCTTGGCGTAGCTGTGGATCAGGTGGTTCAGCGCGTATTCTTCGGTGAAGAAGTCTTCGATTTCGGGGTTGCCTGCCAGCGCAGCCTGGTGCAGAAAACGGATATCACCACCCGCGCAGAACGCGCCAAAGGGGCCTTCCTTGTTCGATCCGCGGATGGCCACGGCACAAATAGCGGCATCGTCCTGCCATGCCAGCAGGCAGGCCCGCAGGTCGCGCACCATCTGCAGGGTGAGTGCATTCAAGGCTTTGGGGCGGTTCAGTGTGATGAAGCCGATCTGTCCACGCACTTCGGTCAATACGTCGCGGTTCACTGTCTCTGTCATGTCGTTCTCCTGTTGTGGGTTGGGGCCTGCGACCGGCGCATGCCCAGTAGTTCGTTGGCGAGCAGCGCACCTATCACCAGCACACCGCCCAGCAGCACTTCTTGCCCCGGCGTCTCATTGCCCCAGAGCCAGGCCCAGAGGATGCCAAAAATCACTTCCAGCAACGCGAGCAAGGACACTTCAGGCGCTTTTAAAACCTTGGCGCACATCACGGCGAGCACACACGGAATGGCCAGTTGCACCAAACCCAGCAGGGCCAGCCACGCGACATCGCGCGGTGTGGCGACCAAAGGGAATGCCAGTGGCAGGGTCGCCATGCTTGAAATGACGGCGCCCAGCAACACGGCCGGCACCAAGTCAATTTTGTCACCATGGGTCTGGCTGCGCTGAACGATGGTCCAGTTGGTCGCAGCCGCAAACGGCACACACAAAGCCACCAGCAGGCCGAGCATGGTGCTGCCCTGCCCCATCGCGTCCAGATTCATCTGTGACCCGAACATGTAGGCGATGCCCACACCCGCCACCACAATCGCAGCCCAGGTGCGCGCAGGCAACCGGTGCCCGATAAACACCCGCGCAATCAGCGCCGTTAACAGGGGCCCGATGGCCATGGTGACCAGCACATTGGCCACGGTGGTGAGCGTCAGCGCCAGCATGAAAGCGGTGAACATCACGCTCCAGCTCACGCCCGACAACCAGAACGCGCCGCGTTTCCAGGGCATGGCGCGGAACACGCCGGGGCCGCGCCACAGCGGCAGGATCACCAGCAGCGACACCACCGTGAAGAAGCTGCGCCAGAACGTCACTTCAAAGCTGTGTGCACTCTCCAGCTGGCGCGTGACCACACCGGCGATGGACCACATCAGGGTCACCGCCACCATCGTGCAGACGGCACGGCCGTGGGTTAGTTGCATGGATTTGTCTCTGCTTTTTTATCCGGAATGCCAGACGTGAAAAAGGCCCTGGGCCAACCCTCTGTTGTGAGGGCGAGCACGGGGCCTTTGGGAGCTGCCGGGGAAGGATTAACCTTCGCGGCCAGCGCGCTTGCGGTCGCTTTCTTTCAGGTGGCGCTTGCGCAGGCGAATCGACTTGGGCGTGATTTCGACCAGTTCGTCGTCCTCGATGAATTCCACACCGTATTCCAGCGTGCAATCAATCGGGGGCGTGATCTTGACAGCGTCTTCCTTGCCGCTCACGCGGAAGTTGGTCAGCTGCTTGGTACGGGTGGCGTTGACCACCAGGTCGTTGTCACGGCTGTGGATACCCACAATCATGCCTTCGTATACCGGATCATTCGCCTTGACGAACATACGGCCACGGTCGTCCAGCTTGCCCAGTGCGTAGGTGAAGATTTCACCGTCGTCCATGGAAATCAGCACACCGTTCTTGCGGCCACCAATGTCACCCTTATGGGGTTCGTAGCTGTCAAAAATGTTGGCGATCAGGCCGGAACCACGGGTCAAGTTCAGGAATTCGTTGGTGAAACCGATCAGGCCACGGGCCGGAATGCGGTACTCCAGGCGCACACGGCCACGGCCGTCCGGCTCCATGTTCACCAGTTCACCCTTGCGCTCACCCAGTGCTTGCATCACGCCACCTTGGTGACCTTCTTCGATGTCAGCAGTCACCAATTCGATCGGCTCATGCTTCTCGCCGTTCACGGTGCGGAACACCACACGTGGCTTCGACACGGCCAGCTCGTAACCTTCGCGGCGCATGTTTTCCAGCAGGATGGTCAGGTGCAATTCACCACGGCCCATCACTTCGAAGATACCTTCTTCGTCGGTTTCGTTCACGCGCAGGGCCACGTTGTGTTGCAGCTCTTTTTGCAGGCGGTCCCAGATCTGGCGGCTGGTGACGAACTTGCCTTCGCGGCCAGCCAATGGGCTGGTGTTCACGCAGAAGTTCATGGTCAGTGTGGGTTCGTCCACCTTCAGCATGGGCAGCGGTGTGGGGTTTGCCGGGTCGGTCAGTGTGACGCCGATACCGATGTCACCCAGGCCGTTGATCAGCACGATTTCGCCGGGGCCGGCTTCGGTCGCTTGCACACGTTCCAGACCCTGGAATGTCAGCACCTGGTTCACACGTCCCTTGACGGGTTTGCCGTCCGGGCCTTCCATGACGACCACGTCCATCATGGGCTTGATGGTGCCCTGGCTGATACGGCCTACACCGATACGGCCGACGAATGTGGAGAAGTCCAGTGCCGAAATCTGCAGTTGCAGCGGCGCGCTGGCGTCACCGGAGTTTGGTGGCACGTGTTTCAGGATGGTGTTGAACAGGGCCGACATGTCGGGGCCCCACTGCTCACCAGGCGCGCCTTCTTCCAGCGAAGACCAGCCGTTGATACCCGAGGCGTACACCACAGGGAAGTCGAGTTGTTCGTCGGTGGCACCCAGCTTGTCGAACAGGTCGAACGCAGCGTTCACGACCTTGTCGGGGTTGGCACCAGGCTTGTCGACCTTGTTAACAACCACGATGGGCTTCAGGCCCAGGGCCAGTGCCTTCTTGGTCACAAAACGCGTTTGGGGCATGGGGCCTTCTTGCGCGTCGATCAGCAGCACCACGCTGTCGACCATGGACAGCGCACGTTCCACTTCACCGCCGAAGTCCGCGTGACCGGGGGTGTCCACGATGTTGATGTGGGTGCCTTGCCAGCTCACGGCGCAGTTCTTGGCCAGAATCGTAATGCCACGTTCTTTTTCAATCGCGTTGTTGTCCATCACCGTGTCGACGACCTTTTCATGGTCGGCGAAGGTGCCGGACTGGCGCAGCAACTGGTCAACCATGGTGGTTTTGCCATGGTCAACGTGGGCGATGATGGCGATATTGCGGATTTGTTTAGTCATAGGTTTTCCAAAATGCCGGCCTCGGTGCGCTCCGGCGTGTTTTCTAAAATCTGCTGTATTTCAAGAGGGCTCAGCAGGCGCCCCGGGATCAGTTCACCGGCCTGGGTATGCCCCACGCCGAGTAGTGCGCGTGGAGATTCTCCAAACACCGCCACCCGCTCCATATCCGGCCACGTGCCCCGGCGGCGTACACCACTCAGGAAGCGCCCGGCATTTTCACTGTCCAGCGTGACAACCGTGTGTTCGGCCAGCAAGGACTCAGCTGGTTGCAGACACTGCAGGCGGTCTGCCTCATCCATCGCTTCCAGCGCGGCCAAGGTGACGCAGTGGGTCAGGTCAAAACCACCGGTTTCGATGCGGCGCAAAGAGATCAGGTGGGCGCCACAGCCGAGTGCTTCCCCGATGTCTTCGCCCAGCGTGCGGATGTAAGTACCCTTGCTGCATTTTACTATAATTTTGATAGCTATTTGTGCAGTTGCAGCGGGCGCAAACTCCACATTTAGCTCATAAATTTCCACATTGCGCGGAGCACGCTCCACCTCGATGCCGGCACGGGCGTACTCGTACAGGGCTTTGCCGTTCTTCTTGAGCGCACTGTGCATGGGCGGAATCTGCTGGATCGGCCCGCGAAAACGCGCCGCTACTTCCCGCAGTTTTTTCGGCGTGACATGCACTTCGCGCGTAGCAATCACCTCACCTTCGGCATCACCCGTGCTAGTTTTGGTGCCCAGCAGCGCAATAGCTTCGTAAGTCTTGTCCGCGTCCAGTTGCAACTGGCTGAACTTGGTTGCCGCGCCAAAACACAAAGGCAACACCCCCGTCGCCAACGGGTCCAGCGTGCCGGTATGGCCCGCCTTCTCGGCGCGCAGCAGCCATTTGGCTTTCTGCAAGGCGTCATTACTCGACCAGCCCAAAGGCTTGTCAAGCAGCAGCACCCCATGCACGGGGCGCCTCGCGACCCGTGCACGTGGCGTGGCAAGCATGTGTCAGTCTTCCTGCGCGCGCGAAGCAACAGCACGCGCAATCAGCGCGTTCATGTCGGCGGCCTGTTCGGTCGTGCGGTCGAACAAAAAGTGCAGCGTGGGCACCGTGTGGATATGCAGACGTTTGAACAAGCCCGCACGCAGGAAACCTGCGGCCTGGTTCAGCCCTTCTGCACATTCGGCCGGGTTACCCGTCAGTACGCTGAAGAACACCTTGGCATGGGCGTAGTCTGGCGTGATCTCCACCGCCTGGATGGTCACCATCCCGACGCGGGGGTCCTTCAACTCGCGCGCGATCAGCTCCGTCAGATCGCGCTGGATCTGGTCGGCCACCTTGAAGGCGCGGTTGGGGGTAGCTGCTTTTTTCTTAGGCATTTAAACAATCACAAGCGGTACGACATGGCACCCGTTGCAAGGCGCAGTGCCATTGCAGTGGGTGTCACATTGCGGCGCGTATTACAACGTCCGGGCGATTTCCTTGATCTCGAAGAATTCGAGCTGGTCACCTTCTTTGATGTCGTTGTAGTTCTTGAGCTTGATACCGCACTCGAAGCCTTCCTTGACTTCGCGAACGTCGTCCTTCATACGCTTGAGCGAATCCAGCTCGCCGGTGTAGATCACGACGTTGTCGCGCAGCAGGCGGAAACGCGCGCTGCGGTTGACGGAACCGTTGGTGACCATACAACCCGCAACCGTACCGATCTTCGACGCCACGAACACGGTGCGAATCTCGGCCATACCGATGACTTCTTCGCGCTGTTCAGGTGCCAGCATGCCGGACATCGCTGCCTTCAACTCATCCACGGCGTCGTAAATGATGTTGTAGTAATGCAGGTCAACCCCGTTGTTCTCGGCCAGCTTGCGTGCACCGGCGTCGGCGCGCACATTAAAGCCGATGATCAACGCCTTGGACGCAATGGCCAGGTTGACGTCGGATTCGCTGATACCACCCACAGCGGCGTACACCATCTGCACCTTGACTTCGTCGGTCGACAGCTTGAGCAGCGATGCTGCAAGCGCTTCCTGCGAACCCTGCACATCGGCCTTGACGATGATCGGCAGCGTCTGCACTTCACCCGCGGACAGGTCGGAGAACATGTTCTCCAGCTTGGCAGCCTGCTGTTTGGCCAGCTTGGTGTTGCGGAACTTGCCTGCACGGTAGGTGGCAATTTCACGGGCCCGGCGTTCGTCGGTCATCACCATGAATTCGTCACCGGCCTGCGGCACTTCGGTCAGACCCTGGATTTCGACCGGGATCGAAGGACCTGCCGTCTTGGCGGTTTTTCCGTTCTCGTCGAGCATGGCCCGCACGCGGCCAAAGGTCTGGCCCGCCAGCACCACGTCGCCCACCTTCAGCGTACCGGACTGCACCAGCACGGTGGCCACAGGGCCACGGCCCTTGTCCAGGCGTGCTTCGATGACCAGGCCCTTGGCCATGCTGTCCACCGGCGCCTTCAGTTCCAGCACTTCGGCTTGCAGCAAAACCTGTTCAAGCAGCGTGTCAATGCCCATACCGGTCTTGGACGACACGGGGACGAAGGGTGAATCACCACCGTATTCCTCGGGCACCACCTCTTCAACCACCAGTTCCTGCTTGACGCGGTCGGGGTTGGCATCGGGCTTGTCGGACTTGGTGATAGCGACCACGATCGGCACACCGGCCGCTTTCGCGTGTTTGATGGCTTCCTTGGTCTGGGGCATCACGCCGTCATCGGCAGCCACCACCAGAATCACGATGTCGGTTGCCTGGGCACCACGGGCACGCATGGCGGTAAACGCCTCGTGGCCAGGGGTGTCGAGGAAGGACACCATGCCGCGTGGGGTTTCCACGTGGTACGCACCAATGTGCTGCGTGATACCACCGGCTTCACCCGACGCCACTTTGGCGCGGCGGATGTAGTCCAGCAGCGAGGTCTTGCCGTGGTCAACGTGGCCCATGACGGTCACGACGGGTGCACGGGGCAACAGCTCGGCGTCTTGTTGTGCCACTTCGTCATCGGTAAAGGCTTCTGGATCGTCCAGCGCCGCAACGATGGCCTTGTGGCCCATTTCTTCCACCACGATCATGGCAGTGTCCTGGTCCAGCGGCTGGTTGATGGAAACCATCTGGCCCATCTTCATCAGCGCCTTGATGACCTCGGACGCCTTCACGGCCATCTTGTGTGCCAGTTCGGCCACGGTGATGGTCTCAGGAACGTGCACTTCGATCACACGTGCTTCCACCGGCGCCTGCTGGCTGTGGTGGTCGTCACGTTGGTCGCGGTCATTGCCGCGGCGGCCACGAGGGCCCCCACGCCAGTTGCCACGGTTCATGCCACCGCTGCTGTCGCCGCGGGTCGGAATACCCTTCTTCTTGGCGGGATCCCCTGCCCAGGCGGACGACGTCTTGGCAGACTTGATTTCTTTGCCTGCGCCTGCAGCACCAGGGGCGGCGGGTGCACCTGGGCGCGCAGCGCCGGGTGCGCCGACTGGCTTGTGCAGCGTACCCTTGACACCGGCCTTGTCGGCACCGGGCTTGGCAACCGGTTTGGGTTCTTCGGGCTTCTTGGCAACCATCACCTGTTTGGGTGTGGCCATCATCGAACGAATGGCGGCAGCCTCGGCCTCGGCACGGCGGCGGCGGTCACCCAGATCGGATGCACGGGCGGCTTCTTCGGCGGCGCGGGCCTTGGATTCAGCGGCGAGTTTTTCACGGGCTTCGGCCTGGGCCAGAGCGCGTGCAGCAGCCTCTTCAGCGTACTCCTTGGAGGCTTCGGCCTTCTCGGCGGAGGCTTGCTGCTTCTTCAGCGCCTCTTGTGCAGCGTAGGCAGCAGCACGCTCTTCGGCTTCGCGTTCACGTTTCTCACGCGTCTCGCGATCATTGCGTTCCTTCGCCAGCTCTTCTTCCTGGCGGCGGATCACATCGGCCTGGCTGCGGGCTTCTTCCTCGCGGCGCAAAAGTTCTGCATCCTGCGCGCGGGATTCAACGCTGCTTTCCACAGCAAGCTCGTTGCCTTCGTCATCAGCGGGCGACGCGTCAGAGCCATCCTCACGCTTGATGAAGGTGCGCTTCTTGCGGATTTCGACCTGGATCGTGCGGGCCTTGCCACTGGCATCGGCTTGCTTGATTTCGCTGGTGGACTTCTTCACCAGCGTGATTTTCTTGCGGTCGGCCACAACGGTGCCATGGCTGGCCTGCAGGTAACCCAGCAGTTTTTGTTTGTCCGACTCGGACAAGGTGTCTGCTCCGGCGGCTTTGGCAACGCCAGCAGCCTGGAGCTGTTCCAACAAGGTTTCAGGTGATTTTTTGAGTTCGTTTGCAAACTCGGCGACTGTAGTACTGGTCATATTCGGTTCGTGCCTCCATAACCATTACTCTTGGCCCGCGAACCAGTGTTCGCGCGCCTTCATGATCATTGCCCTGGCATCGTCCGCGGACTGGCCAGTAAGTTCGGTGAGTTCATCAACAGCCAGATCGGCCAGGTCGTCACGTGTGTGAATCCCACCTGCCACCAGCTTTTCGAGGATGTCAGGCGTCACGCCATCTACATCCCGCAGATTCTGGGAAGTTTCGTCAACGCTTTCTTCGCGGGCGATTTCCATCGTCAGCAAGGCATCTTTGGCCCGCGAACGCAGCTCGTTGACGGTGTCTTCGTCAAAGCTTTCGATTTCCAGCATTTCCTGCAGCGGCACGTAGGCCACTTCTTCCAGGCTGTTGAAGCCCTCGGCGATCAGGATGTCGGCGATTTCTTCGTCCACATCCAGCTTTTCCATGAACAGCTTGCGGCTGCTGTCGGTTTCGACGGCCTGCTTTTGCGCAGACTCGGCCGCATCCATGATGTTGATCTTCCAGCCGGTCAGGTCGGACGCCAGGCGCACGTTCTGCCCGCCACGCCCGATGGCGATGGCCAGGTTTTCTTCGTCCACCACCACGTCCATGGAGTGTTTTTCTTCGTCCACCACGATGGAGGAGACATTCGCGGGGGCCAGGGCACCAATCACGAACTGCGCGGGGTCTTCGCTCCACAACACGATGTCCACACGTTCACCAGCGAGTTCGTTGGTAACGGCGTTCACGCGGGTACCACGCACACCCACACAGGTGCCGATGGGGTCCACACGTTTGTCGTGCGACAGCACCGCGATCTTGGCGCGCGAACCGGAGTCGCGGGCGCAGGATTTGATCTCGAGCAGACCTTGTTCGATCTCAGGCACTTCGTTGCGGAAGAGCTCGATCATGAATTCAGGTGCCGAACGCGACAGGATGATGGGTGCGCCGCGAAGCGTCAGGTCGACTTCCATGATCATGGCGCGCACACGGTCACCACTGCGCAGGTTTTCCTTGGCGATCATCTCGCTGCGGCGCAAGCGGCCTTCCACACGGCCGGACTCGACAATGATGTCGCCCTTGTCCATGCGTTTGACGGTGCCCGTAAAGATCTTTTCGCCGCGCGACATGAAGTCGTTGAGCAGCATTTCGCGCTCGGCGTCACGAATCTTCTGCAGAATGACCTGTTTGGCAGCCATGGCACCAATACGGCCAATAGGCAGGGACTCGACAGCTTCTTCGATGTATTCATCGACCTCGATGTCGGGCATTTCTTCCCTGGCCTCGAACAGCAGGATTTCCTGGTCGGGCAATTGCAGGCCCGCCTCATCGGGAACGACATGCCAGCGGCGGAACGTTTCGTAGACGCCGCTGTCGCGATCGATGGAGACGCGGATGTCCACATCACCTTCGTGCAGCTTTTTTGTGGCCTGCGCCAGGGCGGACTCCACTGCGCCAAATACCACATCACGCTCGACGTTTTTCTCGCGCGAGATGGCTTCCACCAACATCAACAATTCGCGATTCATGCCACGACACTCCTATTCCGAAATCAGTTGAGAACCACTTTGCACAAACACAAGTGATCCACCCACCACCACGGTCCGCGCCATCACTCAGACGGCGGCACGTCCCCAGGCCTGCGCCCCTTGAAATCCACGATCGGCGCAAGTCTTGCCTCACGCACCTCATCGAGCGTGAAACCCAGCACCTGCAATGGGGCTGGCACCCGCTTTTTACTAACACGCTGCCCCGGCTTGGGGGCAGGCTCGTCACTCCAGACGATTTGCCAACCGGCAGGCTCCGCGCCCACAGCTTCAGCACGCTCCAGCGTGCCACGAAATTTCTTGCGGTTCGCGCTCACCTGCCCTCGGGCAGCAACACCCATGGGGGCCTTGAGCGTGATGTCCACCACCACACCCACAAAACGCTCAAAATCTGGCTCGCCACGCAAAGGGCGGTCAATACCGGGCGAGGACACCTCCAGCCGACGGTATTCAATGCCATCCACCTCCAGAGCAAACTGCAGCTGGCGATGGACTTTTTCGCAGTCTTCAACGTTCACGAACTGCTCGACCACCTGGGCAGTATCCCAAGGCATGTCGATAGTGATACGCAGCAAGCCGCCTGCGGAGCGGTCAATCTCCACGAGGTCGTAACCCAGCCCGGTTACGGTTTGTTCGACAATTTGCTGCAGCGCCACGTTAGTTCGGATACTTTTTAAAAATCAGGAAACGGAGAGAGGTCAGGAAAACCCTGCCCCAAAAACAATCGACCAAAAAAAACGGGCCGGTAGTAACCCGCCCGTTTGGTCGTGAAGAGCGCAATTATAGCCCGAAATCCCCTGATTTGCAAAGGTTTAGACCGGCCAACAGCCCTGAAACTGACGGGTTACGGGGCATTTACGCAGCATGGAGCTGCTGAATTCGCCGCAACAGAGCCCGGGTATCGTCATCCACCACACTACTGCGCTCTGGCTGCGCCTGGAGGCTTGTTAACAACCGGGCCAAAACATCGGAATAAGGTGCAAGCGGTGCAAGAAAACGGGCACCCGTGTCATCGGCAATCAGCAGGGTCGGAAAAGTCTCGATGTCCAGGTCGCCCACCGTGTCGGACGCATCCTCCACATCCAGCCACAGGAAACGGGCTGCGGGAAACTGCAGCGCAACCGCATCAAACTGGGCGCGGTAATCACGGCAGGCACCACACCAGCCCGCACAAAGACAGACAACCCACCACTGCGACAACATCTTCTGGTCACTCCGGAAATAACTGCGCATGGTAAAGCCCTTTCGCGCGGGCGCACCCTCACCCGCCCCATGCCACACCAGATTACCGGCTTTCGCGCTGCTTGTAGACCTCGATTGCCGTGACCGGTACGGCCTGGTTACCCCAGGATGCCCGCACAAATGACAAAACAGCCGCCACTTCGGCGTCGTTGAGCACATGGGTAAAAGGCGGCATACCAAACGGCCGTGGGTTCCCGGCCGTCGCTGGCAGGTAACCGCCATGTAATACCGCCTGCACCGCATTGATGGGTGGGTCCATCGTGACGGCACGGTTGTCCGCCAGGGCCGGGAACGCACCAGCCTGGCCTTCCCCTGATGCGCCATGGCACTGGGCACATTGCTGGTCGTACACCTGAGCGCCCAAACGCATCGTTTCAGGCGCTGGCACAGCAGGCCGCTGGTGTGCAGCCGGAATGGATTCTTGTGGCAAGGCCCGCAGATATACCGCCATGGCGTGGGCGTCGGCATCACTCAGGTGCTGTGTGCTGTTGAATACCACCTCGGCCATGGGTCCCATCACCGAGCCGTGTGGTGCAATGCCGGTTTTCAGCAAAGCCACCACATCTTCCAGCGGCCAATCGGCCACCCCGGCCTGGGCCGATGAAGTCAGCCCGGGTGCATACCAATTTTGCAAAGGAATGATGCCGCCCTGCAGGCTGCGCGACAGGCTGCTGGCCCCCAACGCGTTGCGTGGGCTGTGGCAGGCCACGCAGTGGCCCAGGCCCTGCACCAGATAAGCGCCACGGTTCCAGTCGGCAGACTGGTGCGGATTTTGGGTGTTGGCACCGGGCGTAAAGAACAACGCCCGCCAGACCGCCAGCGCCCACTGGCTGTTGTACGGAAAACGCAGCGTGTGGTCGCGGTTGGGCTGGGCCACGGGTGGCAGGCTGTGCAGGTAGGCAAAGATCGCGTCTGAATCTTCCCGCGTGACGTGGGTGTATTCGGTGTACGGAAACGCGGGGTACAGCAGCCTGCCATCCTTCGACCGCCCATGGTGCATGGCACGCCAGAAGTGATCGGGCGACCAAGTACCCATGCCGGTTTCTGCGTGCGGCGTGAGGTTGGGTGCGTAAACCGCGCCAAATGGCGTGTCAATGCCCCGTCCGCCTGCATAGGCTGGGCCACCGCGTACGGTGTGGCACGAAATGCAGTTCCCGGCCTGTGCCAGGTATTTGCCACGCTCGATCTGCGCCGGACTCGCCGGCACGGCCACGGGGGCCACGCGGGTAACAGGTGTCTCGCCCCGCACATTCAGCATCCAGACCGTTGCTACAACGGCTGCAAACAGAGCTACCAAAAGCCCGAAGGCCCAGGCCAGGCGTTTTTTTGTAAGGGTGTTTGCCATGGTTCAGTCCGCCAGTCCACCACAGGGCATGGGCAAAGGTGCAGGCAAACTGGTTGCAGGTTTTCCAGCGTTGGCCACCACCTGGGACGACAGCCACGTGGACACCGCCCCCACATCGGCAGGTGTGAGTTGCGCCGCAATCTGGGCCATACAGTCGGGCGCGTGCGCCTTGCGTTGACCGGTCTGCCATGCGCCCAGTTGGGCATTCAGGTAATCACGCGGCAGGCCCAACAGGCCGGGAATGAACGGTTTCACACCTGTCATGGCGGCACCGTGGCACAACACACAGGCAGGCAGCTTGCGGCTGGCGTCTCCCTCCATCACAAGCACCCGCCCCCGCTCCAGCGTGGCGGTCGGTGCATTCTGGGTCTGCGGCGCAGGGTAAGGCACGTCAGTGTTGGCGAAGTGCTGCGCCATTTCCAGCAGATAACCGTCGGTCAGATGCTCCAACAGCAACGCCATGGGTGGATAGCTGCGACGTCCATCGCGGAAGTTAAGCAGCTGGTTGTACAGGTAGCCCTCCGGCTTGCCCGCGATGCGCGGAAAGTACCCCTGGTTGGTGGCGCGCCCTTCCCGGCCGTGGCAGGCGACACAGGCCAGCACACGCGGAGCCATACCTGCGGACACAGTGGCGGCCAACGCAGCAGGTGCACCCGTTGACGTAGCCGCCATCGCACCACTGGCCAGACCCAACACAACAAACAACAAAGATCGCAAAGGGGACATGGGGCTTGTAAATTATGAAATTCAGATCACCCTTTAAATCTACCCCGGGCACCAAAAACAATACAGCCTCAGTGGCGCTCCAAAAAACCATACCAGATGGGAGTGCCTGACACACTTTGCACATGATGGGCCGAGGGCATGAAACCAATGCCCAAGTCTGAATAAATTTGAAGTTATTCGACGAAGCACCCCAGGAGTCTGCTCGCTGGGTATTTTGAATACATGGGCTCAATGATCTGCAGCGCGAGCCCACGCCCAAACCAAGCACGGAAATGACAAAGGCCTCCATGAGGAGGCCTTTGAAAACGCGCATTACGCTTCTAATTTGGTGGGACGTGCGGGGGTCGAACCCACGACAAACGGATTAAAAGTCCGCTGCTCTACCAACTGAGCTAACGTCCCAAATTTTCTATCTAGCCGTCACTTTTCAGTAGCAGCAAAGCCTCAGATTATAGCGTGATTTTTCTGGTTTTCTGACTTGCACCTGTTTTGGATGCAATCTGATCCAGCATCCAGCCTGCTGCACACTGCCCAAAAGTGGCAGTTACGCTGACAACCGAACCATAACCATGACAATTCAGGGTTCCGTCACCCTGCTCGACAGCGCATGAGGCATCGGGTACAGCAACGGACTCGCGACTGAAGACACAAGGCACACCCATGGATTTACCCTCCCGTGGCGCTCCGTGCTCTTTGCGCAGTCGGGCACGCAAGCGCGCCAGTAGAGGGTCGTGTGTGGTCTTCGACAGGTCGTCAATATCCACCTTGTGGGCCAGGCGCTTACCGCCCGCAGCCCCCACACAAATAAAAGGCACTGCGCCAGCACGACGGGCCCAGGCAGCCATTGCAGTCTTGGCAGCAGCGCTGTCACAAGCGTCCACCACACCATGGACGCCTTCGGACATTAACCCCGGCCAATTGGAAGGCTCCACAAAGTCTTCAATGCAGTTGACCAGGCATGCAGGATTGATCTCCGCAATACGGTCACGCATTGCCAGCACCTTGGCCTGCCCCACTGTTGCGGTTAAGGCGTGGATTTGCCGGTTGATGTTGGACTCGGCAATATGGTCCAGATCAACCAGAGTCAATTGCCCGACACCGCTGCGTGCCAGTGCTTCAGCGGCCCACGACCCCACACCACCAATGCCAATCACAGCGACGTGAGCACCACGGATCGCTGCAGCGCCTGCAGCCCCGTACAAACGTTCCAGCCCACCAAACCGGCGACCAAGATCCACAACCTCTTCGTTCGCTTCGTCCACGGCAAACGTACTGGTGCTCAACGGATTCACCCCGGGTTTACTTCATGCGCGCCAGCCGCTCTTTGGCAGCAGCGGCGGCTTCAGACTGCGGATAGACCTTGACGAGGTCTTCCAGGGTCTTGCGAGCGGCTTTGGTGTCCTTCAGCTCGCTCTGGCAATTGGCAATGGACAGGGCTGCCTCCGGTGCACGCATGTGCGCGGGCGCAGAAGCCAACAATTGCTTGAAGTTGGCAATGGACTCTTTGTAGTCCTTCAATGCATATTGCGCATTACCCAACCAGAATAAAGTGGATGCGGTGTACCCACTCTTGGGGTAACGCTTGTTGAAGCCAGCAAAAGCAGCTTGTGCACCCGCAAAGTCTCCTTTGCGGAACAAGGCCAAGGCGGCATCGAAATCACGCTTTTCTGCGGGGTCGGCAGTGAACTCCTGCCCATCCAGGGTGACAGGCACCGGCTCGAACTGGCGCAGGCGTTCGTCAACACCTTTGGCAATGTCGCTCTGTCGGCGCTGCAACTCGGCCACAGCGCGCTGAAGTTGCTCGTTCTGCCCACGCAGTGCAGCCTGTTCAGAGCGCAAACTTTCGATCTGGGACTGCAAGTCCAGCAGACTGCGGCGCAACTGTGCACCGTCGTCTCCCTGGCGTTGCGCCTGCGATTCTGTGGATTGCCGTAGCGCATCCACACGCTGGCGCAAGTCCAGTACTGCACGCCGGGCTTCGTCATCCTCAAACAGTGCTGCGTGTCCACTCGCGCAAGACAGCGCGGCAAACGCCAGCGCCGTCAGGCGCATGCTGAAGGCTCGGGCACTCATCAGCGGTAGGCGATTTCAGCGCGGCGGTTTTGTGCCATGGCGTTCTCGTCGCTGCCTTGCACTGCGGGTTTTTCCTTGCCAAAACTTACCGCTTCAACTTGGTTATCGGTCACACCCAACAAGCCCAGCGAACGGCGTACTGCTTCGGCACGGCGCTGACCCAGTGCCAGGTTGTATTCCCGGCCACCACGGTCGTCGGTGTGGCCTTCAATGACAACCTTGCGCGCTGGGTTGGCCTTCAGGAAACGAGAGTGTGCTTCGATAACCGACTGGAAGTCCGACCGGATGACGTAGCTGTCAAAGTCAAAATAGACGATACGGGCCACGTTTTGCGGACCTGCGGCATTGGCAGCAGAGCTGCCGATGTCGACTGGTGTCACGCCACTTTGGGAGGCACCCGCCGAGCCACTTCCGTTCCCAGCGCCAAGTGTGCCGCTGGCACCCTTGTCTTCGACGGGAACGTCATTGAGTTTGACGCCGGAACTGCATCCTGCCACCAGGGCGAGGATGACGAGACTCAAAGAAATACGCTTGATCATGGTGAAAACACTCCTGAATGGGATGGATTAGGTTGAAACTGAAAAATTATTGCGCTTGGAATGGGCCCCAGTCGGGCTCCCGGATGTCTCCACCTTTGCCTGCCAGTCGTGCCTTGATTTTTCCATCAAGTGTTGTGGTCATGAGCGCCTCGCGGCCTTGCAATTGGGTTGCGTAAACAATCAAGCGGCTATTGGGGGCAAAACTTGGGCTTTCGTCGGCATTGGTGTCGGTGAGTGAGGTCACCGTGCCGGTTGCCAGCTCCATGAGCTGCAGTTTGAAGGCTCCACCCACACGGCTGACATACGCCAACCAACGGCCATCCGCACTGAGTGCCGGAGAGATGTTGTAGCTCCCGTTGAAAGTGACTCGCTCAGCGCTGCCACCAGAGACGCCCACGCGGTAGATCTGTGGTGCGCCACCGCGATCACTGACGAAATAAATACTTTTACCGTCGCGCGAAAAAGCAGGCTCGGTGTCGATGCTGCCACCTTGCATCAGACGGCGTGGCTCCCCGCCATTGGCATCGATGGTGTAGAGCTGTGACCCACCATCCCGGCTCAATGTGACGGCCAACGTGCGGCCATCTGGTGCCCATGCAGGAGCGCTGTTGGAGCCACGGAAGTTGGCAATCAGTCTGCGCCGCCCGCTTGAAACGTCATGCACATACACAACGGGTTTGCGCGACTCGAATGAGACATAGGCCAACTGGTTGCCACTGGGGGACCACGCGGGAGAAATGATGGGCTCGGGACTGGCCAGTGCCGACTGGGCATTTTCGCCATCGGCATCCGCAACCCACAGCGTGTGGCGGCCACCTGCCCGAGTCACATAGGCAATTCGGGTAGAGAAGACACCCTTCTCGCCAGTGAGCTTTTCATAGATAAAGTCTGCAATGCGGTGGGCTGCCAAGCGCAGATCACCTTGGGGCACGACATAACTTTGCCCCCCCAGGTCCTGCCCCTTGACGACATCCCACAAACGGAAACGGACATCAAAACGGCCATCGGCCAAACGGGTAACGCTGCCTGTCACGAGCGAGTCTGCGGCCTTCTGGCGCCACAGCCCCACATCAGGGCGGCTGGTTTCATCCAGTACAGCCCCTCCAGCGTCGATAGCCCTGAATTGTCCGCTGCGCTCCAGATCGGCCTGGACGATGGCGCTGATTTTCTGGGGTGACTGCGCCTCACCCCGGAATTGCGCAATCACGATGGGCAACTGCGTCAGACCCACACCTGACACTTCCACACGAAACTGCGCAAAAGCAGGAAGTGCAGGAGCTGCCAACAGGGTGGCCAGCATGGCACGGCGGCGTGACAAATGGGATGGCAACAGGACAGACAAAGATGTGGTGGACAAGGATTCAGTGCAGTCAGATTTCATTGGCAACCAGGTCGAAGGGGTCAAACTCGGCGAATTAACCGCCAATGTTACACAGTGACAGGAAACCCCTGTGACAAACTGTGATCTGCGCAGCCAAGGCGCAACCGTAGAATCCGCCCACATTTCCGTCGTTGTTCATGCCCTCATCACCCCCCACTGCCGCGTCCACCCCCCCCGCGCCACCTTTGCCCTTGATGGCCCGCTTGCGCCGTCTCGCTGTGTATTTTGGCGACCAGCGCGCGGCATGGACATTGGCCATCATTGCCACACTGGTCGGCGCGGCGACCGAACCGCTGCTGCCTGCCTTGCTGCAGCCCTTGCTGGACCGGGGATTTACCGAAGGCACCCTGCCCTTATGGATCATTCCCATCGCATTACTGGGCCTGTTTGCCATTCGCGGACTGGCCCAGTTTGTTGGGCAATATGCACTGGCACGTATTGCAAACGAAGGCATGCTGCGTTTGCGGCGCAAGATGTTTGAGCGTTTGTTGTCTGCTGAGATGGGGCTTTTCACACGCCAATCGGCCAGCGCCTTGTCCAATACGGTGGTGTACGAAGTGCAGACAGGTGCAACCTTGCTGGTGCAGGCAATGCTGGGCCTGTCGCGCGACGGCTTCACACTCGTGGCATTGCTGGCCTACCTTTTGTACCTGAACTGGCAGCTCACGCTGATCGTGGCGGTGGTGGTGCCTGGTGTGGCCTGGATCATGAAAACCTTGTCGCGTCGGCTTTACCGGCTCACCAAGGCCAGCCAGCAGTCCACCGACGACCTGGCTTACGTGGTGGAAGAAAACGTGCTGGCCCACCGCATGGTGCGCCTGCATGGCGCACAGGCCAGCCAGATTACGCGGTTTGACAAGCTCAGCACCCAACTGCGCAGCCTGGCCATCAAGTCCACCATTGCCTCCGCGGCCATGACCCCCTTGACCCAATTGCTCGCAGCCGGTGCCTTATCGGCAGTGATTGCCGTGGCACTATGGCAAAGCAAGAGTGGGCAGGACGCAGCCGGCACCACCGTGGGGGGTTTTGTGGCCTTTATCACCGCCATGCTGATGCTGATTGCCCCCATCCGCCGCCTGGCAGATATTGCCAATCCGGTGACACGCGGCGTTGCAGCACTGGAGCGTGGATTAACACTGATTGAACAGGTGCAACCCGAAACCAGCGGCAGCTACATACCCTCGGCCACCTCCCCGCTGGTCGGGCATATCTCTCTGCGTGACGTTTACGTACAGTACCGCGAAGACGCAGCAGCGGCACTCGCGGGCCTGAGCCTGGAGATCGCGCCTGGGGAAGTCGTTGCACTCGTGGGCCCTTCGGGTTCGGGCAAAACCACCTTGGCCAACCTGCTGCCGCGCTTCGTGCTGCCCGGCAGCGGACACATTGTGCTGGACGGCCATGACATTGCCGAATGGGACTTGGCGGCCCTGCGGTCGCAATTTGCCATGGTGAGCCAAGACGTAGTCATGCTGAATGACACCGTGGCCGCCAACGTGTGTATGGGGCAGCCCATGGACACCACGCGGGTGGAGCATTGCCTGGAGGCCGCCAACCTTGCCAGCCATGTTGCCGCGATGCCGCAGGGTATACACACCACGGTCGGCCACAACGCAGCCCAGATGTCCGGAGGCCAGCGCCAGCGCCTCGCGATTGCACGGGCACTTTATAAAAATGCCCCGATCCTGATCCTGGATGAAGCCACGTCGGCGCTCGACACGGAGTCAGAGCGACTTGTCCAGGACGCCTTACAACGCCTGATGAAGGGCCGCACCACGCTGGTGATTGCGCACCGGCTGTCCACTATCGAACATGCGGACCGGGTCATCGTGATGGAGCGCGGACGTATCGTCGAGCAGGGCACCCACGCCACATTGATGGCGGCACAAGGCCTGTACGCACGCCTGCAAACCAAACCGCCCGCAGAGCCGGCATCCGACTCCGAAACGGCTGCATTGCCCTCCTGACCCTCGTTGGCCACCAAGCATGTGGCGGAGGTTATGATTCGCGTCCTGCAGAGTGCACAAGCACACCATCTGCCCGTAGCTCAGTTGGATAGAGCATCAGCCTTCTAAGCTGAGGGTCACAGGTTCGATTCCTGTCGGGCAGGCCAAACAAATATGCTGGATTCACAGACGGGTTTCTCACCCGTCATCCGTGCTGGAAGGCTTGCAAGCCACCGCAGCGTTACAGCGCTGCCAGACTCAACTGGTAAGCGCCACCGCCTCGAGGCGCTGCGCGCATGCAAGCGCCTGTGCCGGATCCCTCGCCTCCACCATCACACGCAACAAAGGTTCCGTGCCGCTGGCACGGATCAGTACACGGCCACCCGCACCCAGCTCAGCTTCTACCTGGCGCACCGCTTCGTCGAGCCGGGTATTGGCCTTCCAGTCCTGCCCGGGCTGCAAACGCACGTTCAGCAGTGTTTGGGGGAACAAGGTGACCTCCGCCAGCAACTCTGCCATGGACAAGCCACTGCGTACACAGGCCTGCAGCACCTGCAACGCACTGATGAGGCCGTCGCCCGTGGTGTGGCGGTCCAGTGCCAGCAGGTGGCCAGAGCCCTCCCCGCCCAGCAGCCACTGGCGTTTTTCAAGCTCCTCCAGCACATAACGGTCGCCCACCTTGGAGCGCACAAACTCGATGCCCCTGGATTGCAGCGCCACTTCAACCGCCTTGTTGGTCATCAGGGTGCCGACGACACCCGGCACCTGTTCACCTTCGGACAGGCGGTCGGCAGCCATGAGGTACAGCAACTCATCACCGTTGTACAGGCGCCCCTGGGCGTCGACCATCTGCAAACGGTCTGCGTCTCCGTCCAGGGCGATACCGTAGTGCGCACCATGCTCCTTGACGGCTTGCACCAGCGCTGCAGGGTGTGTGGCCCCTACGCCGCGGTTGATATTGAGTCCGTCTGGTGCACAGCCAATCGCAATCACCTCGGCCCCCAGTTCATGGAACACGCTGGGGGCAATCTGGTAAGCCGCTCCGTGGGCTGCATCCACCACGATCTTCATGCCCTTGAGGGTTCGGTCATGGGCAAATGTGCTTTTGCAAAACTCGATGTAGCGGCCTGCAGCATCAGCCAGCCGGCGCGCCTTGCCCAAACTGGCGGAGTCGGCCCACACCGGTGACTCCTCCAGCGCAGCCTCCACCGCAAGCTCCCAGGCATCGGGCAGTTTGGTGCCCTGGGCACTGAAGAACTTGATGCCGTTGTCGGCAAATGCATTGTGACTGGCGCTGATGACCACCCCGAGGCTGGCGCGCTGGGCACGGGTCAGGTAGGCCACGCCCGGTGTTGGCAAGGGACCGAGCAGCACCACATCCACACCGGCGGAGTTGAAGCCAGACTCCAGTGCACTTTCCAGCATGTAGCCCGAAATGCGGGTGTCTTTGCCAATCAGCACCGTGGGTTTGGCCTCAGACTGCTTGAGCACCCGCCCCACTGCATGGGCCAGCTTGAGCACAAAGTCCGGGGTGATAGGTGCTACACCCACCGTGCCACGGATGCCATCGGTGCCGAAATATTTACGTTGCATGTTTTTGGTGGCTTAAAAGCCATATCTCTTGGTTAATCTTGGTCAAATCACGCTGTGCATGGCGCTCCACACCCGCAGTGCGGCCACAGTGTCCCGCACATCATGCACCCGCACCACCCTCGCCCCGCGGTCTACCGCAAGCACAGCAGCAGCCACACTGGGCACCATACGCTGTGGCGCATCCAGGCCGCTCACCGCCCCCAACGAAGACTTGCGCGACCAGCCTGCGAGTATCGGGTACCCGGCAGCCAGCAATGCCTGCTGGCGCGCCAGCAAGGTGAAGTTTTGTTCCACGGTTTTGCCGAAGCCAATGCCTGGGTCCAGCACAATTCGCGTCAAATCGACCCCTAGCGCCCGTAGATTGTCCGCATGATGCTCCAAAAATGATAGCGTCTGTGCCATCACGTCACCCGACATGGGTTCGACCTGCATGGTCTGAGGGTCTCTGTGCATGTGCATCAGGCAGATACCACAACGGGGGTGCTGTGCCACCACCGCAGCAGCGCCCGGCTGGCGCAAGGCCCAAATGTCGTTCACGATGTCGGCTCCCAGGTCCAGCACGGCCTGCATCACGCCCGCTTTGTAGGTGTCCACCGACACCGGCACCCCCATGGTCACGGCACCCCGCACCACAGGCAGCACACGTGCGAGCTCCTCTTCCAGCGAGACAGCCGGTGCGCCCGGCCGTGTGGACTCTCCGCCCACATCCAGGATGTCTGCGCCGTCTTTCAGAAGCTGCTCGCAATGGCGCAGGGCTCCGGCGGTTGAAGCATGTGTGCCACCGTCTGAAAAAGAGTCAGGGGTGGCGTTGACGATGCCCATCACCTGGGGGCGGGTCAAATCAATGGCGTAGCGGGATGTGGTCCAGAACATGGCAGAAAAAGAAAACGGGGCCGAAGCCCCGTTTGGATGGATAACAGGGCCTTATTGGTACCAAGCCGTGTATTTTGGCACTCAGGCCGCGTTTGGTGTGGGTTCCGTCACCACCACCGGGCTGCCACCACCGCTGCTGTCGCCGCCACCAGAGGGCGGAACGCGTGGGGTCCAGTCCTTGGGTGGACGGGGTGCCTTGCCTGCCATGATGTCGTCCAGCTGCTCGGAGTCGATGGTTTCCCATTCCAGCAGGGCCTTGGCCATGGCGTGCATCTTGTCGCTGTTGTCTTCAATCAGGCGGCGTGCCAGGCTGTACTGCTCGTCGATGATGCGACGGACTTCGCTGTCGACCTTTTCCATGGTCTGCTCGCTCATGTTGGTGGTTTTGGTCACCGAGCGGCCCAAGAACACTTCGCCTTCATTTTCGGCATACACCATGGGGCCGAGTGCATCCGTCATGCCGTAACGCGTGACCATGTCACGTGCAATGGAAGTGGCTCGCTCGAAGTCGTTGCTAGCCCCGGTGGTCATCTGGTTCATGAACACTTCTTCGGCAATACGGCCACCAAACAACATGCTGATCTGGTTCAGCATGAATTCCTTGTCGTAGCTGTAGCGGTCTTGCGCGGGCAGGCTCATGGTGACACCCAGCGCGCGGCCACGCGGGATGATGGTGACTTTGTGCACCGGGTCACACTTGGGCAGCAGCTTGCCGATGAGGGCGTGGCCAGACTCGTGGTACGCGGTGTTGCGGCGCTCTTCCTCGGGCATGACCATGCTCTTGCGCTCAGGGCCCATCAGGATCTTGTCCTTGGCCTTTTCGAAGTCCTGCATTTCCACCGTACGCGCATTGCGGCGCGCAGCCATCAGTGCTGCTTCGTTACACAGGTTGGCAAGGTCGGCACCACTCATGCCAGGTGTGCCGCGGGCAATCACCGCAGCATTCACGTCCTGGGCCACTGGCACCTTGCGCATGTGCACATTCAAAATCTGCTCACGGCCCCGGATGTCGGGCAGCGTCACATACACCTGGCGGTCAAAACGACCGGGGCGCAGCAGGGCGGCGTCCAGGATGTCGGGGCGGTTGGTGGCAGCCACCACAATCACACCAACGTTGGTTTCGAAACCGTCCATCTCAACCAGCATCTGGTTCAGCGTCTGTTCGCGTTCGTCATTACCACCGCCCAGGCCCGCGCCACGTTGGCGGCCCACGGCGTCAATTTCGTCGATGAAGATGATGCAAGGCGCATTTTTCTTCGCGTTCTCGAACATGTCGCGCACGCGGGACGCACCCACACCCACAAACATTTCAACGAAGTCCGAGCCGGAAATCGAGAAGAAAGGCACCTTGGCTTCGCCCGCAATGGACTTGGCCAGCAGGGTCTTGCCGGTGCCGGGAGGGCCAACCAGCAGCAAACCACGTGGAATACGGCCGCCCAGCTTCTGGAACTTGGAGGGGTCTTTCAGGAAGTCGACGACTTCCTTGACTTCTTCCTTGGCCTCATCACACCCCGCCACATCGGCAAAGGTCACGGTGTTGGTGTTTTCATCCAACAGGCGCGCCTTGCTTTTGCCAAAGCTGAATGCTCCGCCTTTGCCGCCACCCTGCATCTGGCGCATGAAGTACACCCACACGCCGATCAGCAGCAGCATCGGCCCCCAGCTGACCAGCAAGGTCATAAGCAGAGAGCCTTCTTCACGCGGCTTGACGTCGAACTTGACGCCATTGGCGATCAGGTCGCCCACCAAGCCCCGGTCGAGGTAGGTGGCCGTGGTACGGAGTTTGCGGTCATCCGTGGTGGTGGCGATGATTTCCGTACCACCCGGGCCCTCCTGGATGGTGGCGACTTTGATGCGGTTGCTGCGCACTTCTTCGAGGAAGTCGGAGTAACCAACTGCGGTCGCGCCGCCGCCGGCACGGGTGTCAAACTGTTTGAACACCGTGAAAAGCACCATGGCGATCACGAGCCATACGGCAATTTTTGAAAACCACTGATTGTTCAAGCGAGGCTCCGGTAACGGGAGAAAGAATAGACCACGAGGGTACAGTTATGCGCCATTTTAGGCGTTTCAAGGTGGGGCCCTCCCCTATTCACCCCTTGCAGCGATAGGCCTATACCGGCCTCCGACGGATTCCCGGCCCGCAAGGGCGGTTTACGCGGTGCCTGGCACCTTCTTGAGACCCCGTCCCACCAGAAAGGTTTCCGATGATTTGTCGCGGGAAGCCTTCGGCTTCATCGGTTTAACCACCAAAAAATGCGCCTTGAACAGCGCCACCAACTGGTCGTACCCCCTGCCGTGGAAAACCTTGGCAACCAGGGCACCCTCGGGCTTCATGTGTTTCTGGGCAAAGTCGAGCGCCAGCTCGATCAGCACCTCCACCCGCGCAGCATCGGCATGTGCGATGCCTGAGAGGTTGGGGGCCATGTCGGACACCACGATATCCGCCTGCCTGCCGCGCAGTTCTTGCTCCAGTTTCAGGAGCACTTCGTCTTCGGTGAAGTCTCCCTGGATAAAAACCACCCCTTCCACCGGCACCATGGGCAGCAGGTCCAGCGCGATGATGGTGCCGTCCAGCTGGCCTGCCGCAGCACCTGCAGGCGACATCTTGCGGCGCAGGTACTGGCTCCAGGCGCCGGGCGTCGAGCCCAGGTCCACCACCAACTGCCCGGGTTTGATGAGCCCGAAGGTCTCGTCAATTTCCTTGAGCTTGTAAGCGGCACGGGCGCGGTAACCCTCGCGGGTTGCCAATTTCACGTACGGGTCATTGACGTGGTCGTTCAACCACGCCTTGTTGACCTTCTTGCTTTGCGTTTTAACTTTCATGCGGTGTATCTGTCCATGCCTCGATAATACGGGTTATGTCTCAAATTCAATTGACCCCCGCCCAGCGCCGGGAACACCGCGCCAATGCCCACCACCTGACCCCTGTGGTGCTGATCGGTGGCGACGGTCTGACGGACGCCGTCAAAAAAGAAGTCGATGCGGCCCTGAACGCCCACGGGCTGATCAAGGTCCGCGTTTTCTCGGACGACCGTGCTGGCCGGGAACTCATTTACCAAACCCTCAGCGCCGACCTGAGCGCAGCGCCCGTGCAGCACATCGGCAAGTTGCTGGTGCTGTGGCGTCCGCAAGTCGAGAAGGAACGCGTCATTGACGAAGACCGCATGCCAGGCCCGAAGGACGTCAAAATCCTGAAGTACAGCAAACGCGGCGGCCAGCGGCCTGAAGTCAAAACCCTGCGTGTGCTGGGCAACCAGCGCCTGACGCAGGGCGGTACCATCAAACGCGCCCGGCCCAAGCCCGCGGTGTCCGTCAAAAAGCGCCAGGCTGACTGACTCTGATGCAGTCCGAAGTGTCCGCTGCCCGGCAGCGTTACGTCATCTGCATGAAATGGGGCACCAAATATGGGCCCCATTACGTCAACAACCTCTATGCCATGGCGCGCCGCCATCTGACGGGCGACTTTCGTTTTGTCTGTCTGACCGATGACACCCAGGGCATCCGCCCTGAAGTCGAATGTTTCCCCATTCCGCGTTTGGACATCCGCCCCGAAGCGGCAGGTGTGCGCGACATGGCCTGGCGCAAGCTGACCACCTTCAGCACCGACCTGGTGGACGTGTACGGCCTGCATGGCACGGCGCTATTCCTGGACCTGGACGTGGTGGTGGTGGGAGGCCTGGACGATTTCTTCGCCAAGCCGGGTGAGTTCCTGATCATCAAGGACTACAAACGCCCTTGGCGCGTGACCGGCAACTCGTCGGTGTACCGCTTTGAGATCGGCGCACATCCGGATGTGCTGGACTACTTTCGTGCGAACGAAGACAAGATGCGCCGGGACTTCCGCAACGAACAGGCGTACTTGTCAGACTACCTGCACCGCCAGGGAATGCTGCAATACTGGCCTGCCGAGTGGTGCCCGAGCTTCAAATACCACTGCATTCCGTTCTGGCCCAGCAACTACTGGCGCGAACCACTGATTCCCGATGGCACACGCATCGTGATCTTCCATGGTGAATGCAACCCGCCCGACGCACTGACCGGCAAACGCAATCGGCGGTTTCGGCATATCGAGCCAACCCTCTGGGTGGCCGAACACTGGAAAGAATAGGCAGGCCGCAGACTTGCCCAATTGACTGACATGCGCCTATTGTTTGGGAGTAATCCGCCAAAACACGATGGCCGCGCAGAGCCACTGCACCAGGTACATCACACTGCCCACTGAATGCCACAGCTTGAGGTTGGTACGTGTGACGATGCGTGGCGCCACGGCAAACTCGACCAGCAAAGCCAGCAGCAGGCCCAGAAGTATAAAAACGATAGCATCATGCGCACGCTGAGCGGGCGCCGAAGCCTGTTTTGATGTTGAAATTAACAGCAAAATGCCGCCACAGGTGACGGACACCCAGGTCTGCGCCGTGAACAGCTTGGCGGCCATGCCGCCTGCGAGAGCAGGCGTAGGCAAGTGCATGAACAGCAAGGGCACCACCAGAAAGCCGATGGTTGTCAGACTGCCCCACCACAGCGCAGCGGCATACACCGGCAAGCGCGACAGAATGTTGTTCATGTGAAGTGGATATGGATGCGACGGCGTGTCAGATGTAGCTCACTGCTACGATTTCATAACGCTTCGTGCCGCCGGGCGCCTGGAACTCGGCCACGTCGCCTTCGTCCTTGCCGATCAGCGCGCGGGCGATGGGGCTGGACACGTTGATCAGGCCCAACTTCAGGTCGGCCTCGTCTTCACCAACGATCTGGTAAGTCACGGCTTCCCCGGAGTCTTCTTCTTCGAGCTTGACGGTGGCACCAAACACCACGCGTCCACCCGCGTCCAGCGTGGAGGGGTCGATCACCAGCGCGGCCGACAATTTGCCTTCGATATCCTGGATACGTCCTTCCACAAAGCCCTGGCGGTCTTTGGCGGCGTCGTATTCGGCGTTTTCGCTCAGGTCGCCCTGTGCCCGTGCTTCGGCGATGGCGTTGATGACCCAGGGACGGTCTACCGTCTTGAGTTGGTGCAGTTCGGCCTTCAGTTTTTCAGCGCCGCGTTTGGTAATCGGAAGTGTGCTCATGTTTTTATTGCTCCTGCAAAGCGACGACGCCGAACGGGCAAACGTTCGGCGTCGTCGGGGGGTGAAAATTCAGACGAGAGGTCGTCCTGTCAGCCGACGCAATATCGCCAGCGGACTCGCGTCAGGATTGTATTGCCTTGACGCGGGCAAATGCAGTGTTTGTTCCAGCATGTACTGGCCCGACTCCACTGCGTGGGACGTCTGGTCCGAAAAACACACCCACACAGACCCAGGCGGGAAAGGCATGGTCTGCTGAGGCGCATTTTTCTGGTAGTCGAGGTCCGACTTCATGTTGTCGTGCAACTGCAGCATCAGGTGGTCGTATTCGCTGCGCAGCGACTTGGTCACATGCAACTTGTGCAGCACCTTGGCCTGCCAGCGTGAATAAGGTTTGGCACGCGGCAGAAAGCGCCCCGCCACGTCTTCAAAGGGCTCACCCACCCGCCAGACACGGGGTTTGCCGTGGGGGTTGGCGTTGGTGAACACCCGCAAAATCCGTTCACCGTAATTGGGCCGCGAAGGAAACGAATCGACATGCATACGCCGGTCATCCGCCCGCCACGACTGCACCCGCGACTCCACCTGCGCGGGGCGGTAACTGGTCGGCGCATAACGCAACGCCTCGGTGTAATGCGGCCGCAGGCCCTGCACCAGTTGCTGTGCCTGTGCCCGAAACCGCCCCACCATGGCAGCCGCGGCCCGCTGCACGTCCGCGCCCCCCACCACACCCTTGATCTGCCCATTGGCATCCAGGCTGATGTTGCGCACATCGGGTGACAGCAAGGCTGGCGTCAACAAGGCATCTTCGCCGTCCAGCAGCTCAAAAGCCAGACGCGGAAAGTACAAAACCTTGCCCGCCTCCAGCGCCGCAATCCATGCCTCGTTCGGCACGGCAGCGCTCCAGTCGGCCAAATCCAGTTCGACAAGTTGGTTGTCCATGAAGGAACTCCTCTGGCCTTATTTTGCAGCCATTGCCAACCCACCTCACGGTGCAAAGCGCGAAGCGCAAGCACTTCTTCCAGCCAACACCGCGGAACTGGCTACGCCAGGCCGCTGGTGTTGCCCCCTGCAAGGGAGTTGGCGGTAGCAGAACGAAGTCCGCGAAGCCTGGGGGTTAACCCAATTCAGCGTGCATCTCCTGCACAGAGATCACACCCAACTCGTCCATGTACTGCATCCCTTCCACCGCAGCTTCGGCGCCGAAGATGGTGGTGAA